>NZ_JBRREB010000003.1:0-141959 GCF_056759995.1 Stenotrophomonas sp. STEN030
CCGCCGTCCCAGCGCCGCCCTCTGCGGGCGGGGTGGCGACCACCTCGGGCCGTCCTTGCGGCGTTGGCGGCCCAAAAAACCGCCCCCACCCGCTCTGGGCCCCAAACCCCGGCTTCATCCAGCGCTTACTTAGGCAACGCGATCCAGCAGCCACTGGGTCAGCAGGCCGACCGGGCGACCGGTAGCCATGCCGCGCTTGCCTTCATCGCTGGCCACGCCGGCGATGTCCAGGTGCGCCCAGCGCTGGCCTTCAGTGAAGCGCGACAGGAAGCAGCCAGCGGTGATGGCGCCAGCCCAACGGCCGCCGATGTTGTAGACGTCGGCGAAGCTGGAATCCAGCATGCCCTGGTATTCGTCCCACAGCGGCAGGCGCCATGCGCGATCGAACACGTTCTCGCCAGCGGCGGTCAGTTCGTTGGCCAGGTCGTCGTGCTTGCTCATCAGGCCGGCGGTCTGGTGGCCCAGGGCCACCATGCAGGCGCCGGTGAGGGTGGCCACGTCGATCAGTGCAGCCGGCTCGAAGCGCTGCGCATAGGTCAGCGCGTCGCACAGGATCAGGCGGCCTTCGGCGTCGGTATTGCCCACTTCGATGGTCTTGCCTGACATCGAGGTGATCACGTCGGACGGACGGTAGGCGTTGCCGTCGATGGCGTTCTCCACTGCCGGCACGACTACCACGAGGTTCAAGGGCAGCTTGGCCTTGACCGTGGCGACGAAGGTGCCGATGACGTTGGCGCCACCGCACATGTCGTACTTCATTTCCTCGATGCCGCCCTGGGTCTTCAGGTTGACGCCGCCGGTGTCGAAGGTGATGCCCTTGCCGACCAGCACGTAGGGCTTGGCGTCGCCGCCGTTGCTCCACTTCAGCACCACCAGCTTGGGTCGGTTGGCCGAGCCACGGGCCACGGCCAGCAGCGAGCCCATGCCCAGCGCTTCCATCTGCGCCTCGTCCAGGATCTCGGCCTCGGCACCCTCGTGCTCGGCGGCGAACTTGACCGAGGATTCGGCTAGGTAGGCCGGGGTGCAGTAGTTCGGCGGCAGGTTGCCCAGCTCGCGGGCGTACTCCACGCCGGCGGCAATGGCCTGGCCCTGCAGCAGTGCGGTTTCGTCGTTGCTTGCGATGGCCAGCGACTCCAGGCCCGGCGCTTCCGGCTTCTTCTTGCCCAGGGTGGCGGTGTAGCGGTAGCTGGCGTGGTTGGCGGTGATCACAGCCTGACGGACGTTCCAGGCGGCATCGCGGCCGCTGACTTCCAGTTCGTTCAGGGTGAACAGCGCGCTGCGGGTATTGCCGGCCTTCAGGGCGCGGGCGGCGTCGCCGGCGGCCTTCAGGTACTGCACCACGCCAAATTTGGCCGGCTCGCCCAGGCCAACCACCAGCACGCGGGCGGCGCTGACGCCGGCCAGATCGTGCAACAGGGTGGTGTTGCCGGTCTTGCCGCCAACATCGCCGCGCTCGATCAGCGCGGCCAGGCGGCCGCCGGAAGCCGCGTCCAGGGCCTGTGCGGCCGGCGTCAGCGACTTGTCAGAGAAGGCGCCAACAATGACGCAATCCACCTCGGCGGAGACCGGGGCGGCGTGGTTCAGGGTGAATTCCAGAGACATTGATCAGATTCCGTTGCCAAATCCGTACAATCGCAGGCTGTATACGCAAGGCCATCGAGGCCGGGCGTTCTGCGGACTAAACCGAGAGTTTAAACCACCGACCCTATGGCGAAGCTTGACCGCTACCTTCTGAGTGACTTCCTCCAGAGCTTTCTGGCTACTTTGACCGTACTTCTGGTAGTCAGCATGGGTGGTGTGCTGGTCGACATCCTCGGCCGCATTGCCGATGGTCGCATCCCGGCCGGCCTGATGCTGTCCCAACTGGGCCTGCAGTTCATCGTCTACCTGCCCATCATCCTGCCCTTGGCGTTGATGCTCGGGCTGGCCTTGTCGATCGCGCGGCTGTACCGCGATTCAGAAATGGCGGTGCTGACCGGCGTTGGCGTCGGTCCCAAGCGCCTGCTCAAGCCGATCCTGCTGTTGACGGTGCCAGTGGTGGCGCTGGTCGCGGCCTGCTCGCTGTGGCTGGGCCCCTGGGCCGACCGCAACGCCGAACGGATGTTGCAGGAAGCCAGCCGCAGCATGGTGGTGGCCGGGCTGGAGCCGGGCCAGTTCACCCCGCTGGCCGGTGGCGGCGTGGTCTACCTGTCTTCGTTGACGGGCGACGGCACCAAGATGGGCAAGGTATTCATGCAGCGTCAGAAGGAAGGGCGTATCGACGTGGTATCGGCAAACAGCGGCGCGATGTTCTTCGAAGGCGAGCGCCAGCGCTATCTGCGGCTGGAGGACGGTTATCGGGTTGAAGGTCCGGAGAGCGGAACCCTGGATTACCGGCTGATGCGCTATGCGCGCAACGAAGTGGCCTTGCCGGACCGCGAGGAAGTGCGCGACGAGAATGATCCGGAGATGCTGACCACCAGGCAGTTGCTCGGCGATGACCGGCCGGAGGCCAAGGCCCAGCTGCACTGGCGTATCACCCCGCCGTTGCTGGCCCTGGCATTTGCCCTGCTGACCTTGCCGCTGGCCCGCAGCGCACCGCGCCAGCAGCGTTACGGCCGCATCATGGTGGCGTTCCTGGCCTATACGGTTGGCGTGAGCCTGAGCATTCTCGGCCGCCAGTGGCTGGCTGCGGGCAAGCTGCCGGTGGACGCCGGTATGTGGTGGTTGACCCTGCCGTTGCTGCTGTTGGCGCTGTGGCTGTACTTCCGTGATGGGCGCTTGAGCCGTCGCCGTATGGGGGCAAAGGCATGAGGTTGCTGCCACGGATTCATGACGTTTACGTAGGCCGTACCGTGCTGCTCACGGTGCTGGTGGTGTGGATGGTGCTGCTTGGCCTGGACGCGATCATGGCCTTGTCCGGCGAGGCCGGGAAGATTGGCCAGGGCCATTACAGCTTCGGCCATGCCTTGGCGTGGGTGGCTTACACCTTGCCGCGCCGTGCCTATACGCTCTTTCCGATGGCCGCGGTGATCGGCGCGCTGATGGGTCTGGGCCAACTGGCGGCGACCTCAGAGCTGACCGCGCTGCGTGCAGTCGGTGTGTCGCGGCGGCGGATCGCGCTGTCTGTCGCGATCGCGCTGTCCTTGCTGACCGTGCTGATGGTGGTCAATGGCGAAACCCTCTCGCCCTGGGCGCAGAGCCGCGCCGATGCCTTGAAGGCCAGTGCACGCTTCAACACCGATATGGCCACCGCCCGCTATTCGGGCCTGTGGGCGCGTGAGGGCGACACCTTCCTCAACGCGCTGACCGGCGAAGAGCAGCTCAGCGCCGACGGTCAGTCGACCTTGCTGCTGCATGACGTACGCCTGTATCAGCTGAGCGAAGACGGGCGCTTGCTGAGCCTGACCTACGCCAAGACCGCACGCCACGACACTCAGGGTTGGGTGTTGGAAAGCGTGCGCCGCGATACCTTCGGCGAGCGCTCGGTCGCGCGTCAGGAGCTGCCCAGCGAAAAGTGGGCCTCCCAGCTGGATGCGTCTGCGCTGGCTTCCGGCTTGGCCAAGCCCCGCAACCTAGGCGTCGGCGAGCTCAAGACCAGCATCGACTACCGCAAGCGCAATGGCCTGGACGCGCGTGAGTACGAAGACACCTATTGGGGGCGCTGGTTCTACCCCTTGAACGTGTTGGCGCTGTGCCTGGCCGCGGTGCCGTTTGCGTTTGGTTCGCTGCGCAGCGGTGGCATGGGCAAGCGCCTGTTCCTGGGCATGCTGTTCGCGTTGGGCTTCCTGCTGTTGCAGATGTTCTTCGGCCGCATGGCCGGCGCGCTGAAGTTTGATTACCGCATCGCCTATGCCTTGCCGCCGCTGTTGATGCTGGCGATCTCCGGCTGGTTGTCGCGACGACGGGTGGGCTGATCGCGCGATTGTTGTTGTGGGAGCGGCGTTAGCCGCGAAGCCGCCACATCATCAGATTGCGGGAATGCCGGTGATTCCAACATTGCCAGCTTCGCGGCTTACGCCGCTCCTACACGGTTTGTTGGTAATGCCCCTTGCCGAGCATGGCTCGGCACTACAGTTTCTGTAGGCGGGTGCCGCTCAGGCGGTCGTGCAGGGTCAGGCGCTCGCGGTCGAACAAGGCCCAGAAGAAGCCCAGTCCGCCCAGCAGCAGCGACAGCGTGGCCAGTGCATAGCGCTTCCACAGCAGGGCCCGGCTGGGTGCTTGCCCGTCAGCGGTTTGCAGGCGCAGCCGCCACGGGCGCATGCCCAGGGTCTGCCCGCCGCGCTTCCAGCTCTCGGTGGCGTAGAGCCCGGCAATCAGCCAGCAGCTCAGCCACAACAGCCATTGCAGGGTACTGAACGGATGGATGTTGTCGCGGCTGGCATGCCCGGCCAGCGCGTAGCCGACGGTGAATAACGCCGAGACCAGCATCCACAGCGCCAGCACTGGCCACAGGTCGTAGAACAGCGCGGCCAGGCGGCGCAGCAGCAACGCGGAGGGGCGGGGCGATTCGGCAAAAGTGGGTGCGCTCATGGGCCGAGCATACGGTTTGTGACGGCATGCGTGCATGGGCAGTCGTGGAAGCAGGGCTTATCCTTGTGCCGATGTCCGCGCCCCTGACCCCCGCCGAACGCCGCCAACTGGTGCAGCAATTGCCACCGTTGCGCGATGCCGATGACCGTTTGATCCAGCGGTTTCTGGACGCGATCTGGGCCGAGCATGGTTTGGCGCGTGCCTCGTTGGATAGCTATCGACGCGATCTGGAAGGCCTGTCGCGATGGCGCGATGGCGGCAACGATGGTCTGGCCGGGATAGATCGGGCTGGCCTGTTCGATTACCTGGCCTGGCGCACCCGCCACGGCTGGACCGCGCGCAGCAACGCGCGTTTGCTGTCGGTGCTGCGTGCCTTCTTCGGCCAGGTGCTGAAACGTGGCGAGCGCAGTGATGACCCTGCTGCGCTGCTGGAATCGCCCAAACTGCCACGCTCACTGCCCAAGGCCTTGGCCGAAAGCCAGATCGAGGCCTTGTTGGCAGCGCCGGACGTGGAAGGCCCGGTCGGCCTGCGTGACCGCGCCATGCTGGAGCTGATGTACGCCGCCGGTCTGCGCGTCAGCGAATTGGTCAATCTGCCAGCCAATGCGGTCAATCTGCGCCAGGGCGTGTTGCGGGTGACCGGCAAGGGCAGCAAGGAGCGGCTGGTGCCCTTGGGCGAGGAATCGCAGTACTGGCTGGAGCGCTATCTGGCCACGGCGCGGCCGGCCCTGACCGGAGGCAAGCCGGTTGCGGCGACGCTGGCCGGGCAGGTGCCGCTGTTCGTCGATGTCGACCGTACACCCTTGAGCCGGCAGCAATTCTGGGCCCTGGTGAAAACAAGTGCAGCGGTGGCTGGCATCGACCCGGGCAAGATCAGCCCGCACGGCTTGCGCCACAGCTTTGCCACCCATCTGCTCAACCACGGTGCCGATCTGCGTGCGCTGCAGATGCTGCTTGGCCACAGTTCGCTGTCCACCACCCAGATATACACCCTGGTCGCCCGCGAGCACCTGCAGAAGCTGCACCGCAAGCATCACCCGCGCGGGTGAGTCTCCCCGGCCTGTGGAAGCTGCGCCTTTTGTAGGAGCGGCGTAAGCCGCGAAGCCGGTAAATTGTCAGATAGACAGCTGACATGGGGTGCCAAAGGCCTGTGGGAGCGGCGTCAGCCGCGAAGCAGATGGACCAGGAGATTGCAGTTGGTGTCTGTGTTCAGGCATTGCTGGCTTCGCGGCTTACGCCGCTCCTGCAAAACAGCGCCGCTCCCACACCGGTTCGGGCGGTGTGCGAGAATCCCGCTGTTCTCTTTCGATGGGTCGCCATGTTCCGATTTGCCATTGCCGCGCTGTTTGGCGCGCTCAGCCTTACCGCCTGCGCGCAACAGCCCGCAGCACCCAAAGCCGCTGCCAGTGCCGCCGCCTCGCCGGCCGATGCCGCAGTCGAAAAGCAGGTGCGTGATGCCCTCAAGGAGCTGGATCCCAACCTGAAGCCGGAATACATCGGCGCGGCGCCGTTTGCGGGTTTCCGTGAGGTACTGGTGTCCGGACAGGTGCTGTACGTGACCGATGACGGTCGCTATCTGCTGCAGGGCACGCCCTACGACATCGAGAAAAAGGCCCAGGCCACCAGCCCCGGCCTGCTGGCTTACCGCCGCAACCTGCTGTCATCGCTGCCGCATGCGGACCGCATCGTGTTTGCGCCGCCGAATGCCAAGCACACCATCAGTGTGTTCACGGATATCGAGTGCGGGTACTGCCGCAAGCTGCACCAGGACATCGCCGAACTGAACCGTAATGGTATTGCCGTCGAATACCTTGCGTTCCCGCGCATGGGCTTGGCCAGCAAAGACGCTACCGACATGGTCTCGGTCTGGTGTGCCAGCGACCGCAAGGCCGCGTTGACTGCAGCCAAGACCGGCCAGCCGGTTCCGGCCAAGAACTGCACCAATCCAGTGGCCATGCAGTACAACCTTGGCCAGCAGCTGGGCATCAACGGTACCCCGGCGATCTTTGCCGCCGATGGCAGCCAGCTCGGAGGCTATCTGCCGCCGGCACAGCTGAAGGCAGCGTTGGACCGTATCGAAGCCGGCGGCAGCCGCTGATAGCGTTGCCCGCCAAGGCTTGAACAGACAACGCCCCTCCCGGTAACGCGAGGGGCGTTGTCGTTTTGGCTGTCACTTACTCACTTCAGCCCTTTGCTGACGCTATTGACCAGCGTGCCCTGAGCATCGTCACCGCTGAACTCCCAGAAGAACGCACCGCCCAAGCCTTGTGCTTTGACGTAGGCCATCTTGCGGCCAAGCATCTCCGGTGTATCCACGCTCCAGAAGGTGTTGCCGTCGTACAGCCAGGTGGCCTGCGCGACGGGGTCGGTGTACACCGGCCAGCCGAGGTTCTTGAGCACCTTCCAGTCCTCGATGCCGGTCTCGTACTTGCCAGGCGCTGGCCGCCCGTTCTGGTACAGCCCGTTGTTGCCGCGGGCCACTTTTGTCCAGCCACGCCCATAGAAGCCGACGCCCAGGTTCAACTTGGCGGCAGGCACGCCGCGTTGCAGATAGGCCTCGATGGCATCGTTGCTGTTGTACAGCGCGGCGTCACCGCTTGAAGGATCTGCCGGGGAGTGGAACAGGGCAGTGTGGTGGTTGGTGGCGCCGTCCCAGGCGCCATGGAAGTCGTAAGTCATCACGTTGATGAAATCCAGATGGCGGTGATAGACGGCAGGATCGGTTGGGCGGATCTTGTCGATGCCGGCTCCCACCGCCACGGTCAGCAGCAGGCCCGGACGTACCGCGTCCAGCTGGCGGCGGAACTCGGCCAGCAGGGCGGTGAAATTGTCGCGGTCGGCCGGTGTGCCGCAGCTCAGGCCGCAGGCGGCTGGGTATTCCCAGTCGATGTCGATGCCATCGAACACGCCAGCAGCTACACCTTTGCCGCCGGCATGGTCGGTGAACGGCAGGTTGCCCTTGATATAGGCATCAATGCAGGAGGCGACAAAGGCCTGGCGGTTCTCCGCGCGCGCAGCGCTGGAGAAGCCGCGTGACCAGGTCCAGCCGCCCAGCGAAATCAGGGTCTTCAACTGCGGGTGCTTGGCCTTGAGCTGTTTGAGCTGGTTCCAGTTGCCGCGCAGCGGTTGGTTCCACTGGTCGGCGACGCCGCTGACGCTTTCGCTGGAGCCAAAGCTGCGGGTGTAATCGGCATAGGCATCGCCGCCAGCGCCGCTGGCCGGATCGGCGGCCTGGGTGATGCCAACTTCGCAGCGGTTGTTGCGGACGTTGCCGAAGGCGTAATTGATATGGGTCAGGCGCGCCGCCGAGCCGCTGCTGTCGATGTTCTTGACCCGGTAATTGCGGTCATAAATGCCCCATTGGGTGAAGTAGCCGATCACCCGCTTGCTGCCGTTGCTCGGAGTGCCCGGTTCTTCAGGGTCGCCGCCGCTGTCCTCGGCCAAGGTGCTGGCGCTGACGATTGGGCTGAGTGCCGAAGCGTTGCCTGCCTTGTCGCGGGTGCGTACGGCATAGCGATAGCTGGTAGCTGGGGTCAGCGCGGTGTCGGTATGCCCGGTACCAGCAATGGCGGCGATCTGCGTGCCGTCGCGGTACAGGTCATAGGCGGCGATGCCGCTGCCGCCGGGGTTGTCGCTGGCAGCGTTCCAGCGCAAGACAATGCTGGTTGGGGTGCGCGCCTGCACGCTGAGCCCGTCCGGGATCGAGGGTGCGGTGCTGTCCTTGTCCGGCGCGGCGACAGTCACGCTGACCGTGGCCGAGGTGGTGCTGGCATTGCGGTCATCGGTGGCGATGGCGCTGAGCAGGTAGTTGCCGGCTGCGGCGTTATGCCAGGAGAGGTTGTAAGGGGCGCTGCTGACGCTGCCCACGGAGTGGCCGTTGCGGAAGAACTCGACCTTGCGGATGCTGCCGTCGCTGTCGGCCGCAGCAGCACTGAAGGTGATGGTGCTGCCGGCGCTGAACGTGCTGCCCGTGCTGGGTGAGGTCAGGCGGACCTGCGGCGGCTGGTTGGCGGCCGGCGTGCCGTCATCGCAGCGGCCCAGGTTTTCGTAATAGTGGCGGCCAGCCGGATGATCGGGTGGCGCGTTCCAGATGGTCTGGCGTGCCTGGTACAGCACGCCGTCCTTTTGCAAGGTGTCGCCGGACTGGTAGATCGTCGTTCCCAGCCAGGGTTTTACCCCCGCGCAGTTGGCTGCCTGAGCCGTCGGTACGACGCTGGCTGAAGCGAGTACCAGGGTCAGTGCCCAGCCCAGCCGCGCGCTGCGGCTCGGCTGGCGGGTGTATCGGGGCCGGAAAGGGCCTGCGGGATGGTCCTTCATGGTGGGTCTCCTTCTGCGGTTGGCGGATGCTTTTTCCGTTGGTCGTGCGGCTTTTGCGGCACGCCTTCGGCGAGGCGGACGCGGTTGCGCCCGGCCTTGCGGCGGCGGGGAATGCTTGTTTGGCCCGGATCTGGACAGCTGAACCGACACGCTGGTACCGGCCGGTTGAGGATAACGTTGTCAAAATCAGTGGCGCGGTTTACCCCGCGCGGCAGGCTGTCGGTGTGAACCGCGTCAAGGCTGAGGACTTCCGGTAGCCCGGGCGCTGAGGCTTGGGGCGGCCGAGTCCGGTACAATCGCGGGCCGATTCCCACCATGGTCTCCCGGACATGATCGTCCTCGAGGGCGCAGCTGCCCTTTCGCCGTTCCGCCGCGAACGTCTTGAATCCCGCCTGCAGTCCATTGCCGCCGATCTGCGCATCACCGGTGCCTGGCACGTCTACTTCACCCAAGCTGCCGATGCCGGCGCGGTCGACCTGACCACGCTGGGCCGCATCCTGCAGGGCCAGCCACAGGCCGCCGAGCGTGCCGAAGGCGCAATCTCGCGCTATGTGGTGCCGCGCCTGGGCACGCTGTCGCCGTGGTCGAGCAAGGCCACCGAGCTGGTGCGCGGCGCCGGCCTGCCGATCCAGCGCGTCGAGCGCGGTACCCGCATCGACCTGAGCGGCTGGCCAGCTGATCCGGCCCAGCAGGCCGCGTTGGCCAAGCTGCTGCACGATCCGATGACCCAGTCGCTGCTGGCCGACATCGACCAGGCGCAGGCGCTGTTCAACAATGTTGGCCGTGGCACTCTGGAGCGCATTGCGCTGAACGACCTGGAAGGCGCCAACAAGCGCCTCGGTCTGGCCTTGGCCGATGACGAGATCGACTACCTGCGCCAGCGTTACAGCGAGCTCGGCCGTGATCCGTCCGACGTCGAGCTGATGATGTTCGCGCAGGCCAACTCCGAGCATTGCCGGCACAAGATCTTCAACGCCAGCTGGACCATCGACGGCAACGAGCAGGAGCGCTCGCTGTTCAAGATGATCAAGTACACCCACCAGCAGACCCCGCAGCACACGCTCAGCGCGTACAGCGACAATGCAGCTGTGGTGGAAGGCGAGCCGGCTGCGCGCTATCGCCCGGACCCGGCCACCGGCAAATACCGCAGCGAAGCGGTGGTGCCCAGTGCCTTCCAGATCAAGGTGGAAACGCATAACCACCCGACCGCGATTGCCCCGTTCCCGGGTGCTGCGACCGGCGCCGGCGGTGAAATCCGCGACGAAGGTGCCACTGGCCGCGGCGGCAAGCCCAAGGCCGGCCTGACCGGTTTCTCGGTCTCGCACCTGCGCATCCCGACCCTGCCGCAGCCGTGGGAGGCGCCGCGCGCGCTGAACCCGCGCATGGCGCCGGCCCTGGACATCATGCTCGATGGCCCGCTTGGTGGCGCTGCGTTCAACAACGAATTCGGCCGCCCGAACCTGCTCGGTTATTTCCGCAGCTTCGAGCTGCCGGAAGACGGCATCACCCGCGCCTACGACAAGCCGATCATGTTGGCTGGTGGCCTGGGCGCGATTGACCGCGTGCAGGTCGAAAAGCTGCAGCTGCAGGCCGGCGACGCGGTGATCGTGCTCGGCGGCCCGGCCATGTTGATTGGTCTGGGCGGCGGTGCGGCTTCGTCGGTGGCCTCGGGCGAAAGCGCCGAAGACCTCGATTTTGCCAGCGTGCAGCGCGACAACCCGGAAATGGAACGCCGCTGTCAGGAGGTGATCGACCGTTGCGTGGCCATGGGCACGAACAACCCGATCAAGTTCTTCCATGACGTCGGCGCCGGTGGCCTGTCCAACGCCATTCCGGAACTGCTGCACGACTCCAATGTCGGCGGCGTGATCGACCTGGGCAAGGTGCCCACCGACGATCCCTCGCTGTCGCCGCTGGAACTGTGGTGCAACGAGTCGCAGGAACGTTATGTACTGGGCGTGGCGCAGGAGCGTCTGGCCGAATTCGCCGCCATCTGTGCGCGCGAACGCTGCCCGTTCGCCGCGGTCGGCGTCGCCACCAGCGAAGAACACCTGGTCGTTGCCTATGGCGCGACCCCGGGCAACACCCCGGCTGATGCGCCTATCGACCTGCCGATGGACGTGCTGTTCGGCAAAGCGCCGAAGATGCACCGCGATGCCGTGCATCCGCCGGCACCGCGCTGGCCGTCGCTGAAGACTGCCGGTATCGATCTGCACGATGCAGGCTTGCGTGTGCTTGCACACCCGACCGTGGCATCGAAGAGCTTCCTAGTCACCATCGGTGACCGTAGCGTGGGTGGTCTGACCGCGCGCGAGCAGATGATTGGCCCGTGGCAGCTGCCGATGGCGGACGTTGCGATCACCCTGGCAGGGTTTGATACCTACGCCGGTGAAGCGATGTCGCTGGGCGAGCGTACGCCGCTGGCACTGTTGAACGCCGCTGCATCGGCACGCATGGCGGTGGGTGAAGCCATCACCAACCTGTGCGCTGCACCGGTGACCGCGCTGGATACGGTCAAGCTCTCCGCCAACTGGATGGCCGCCTGCGGCCACAACGGCGAAGACGCGCTGCTGTATGACGCGGTCAAGGCCGTTGGCATGGAGCTGTGCCCACAGCTGGATATCAGCATCCCGGTGGGCAAGGACTCGCTGTCGATGCAGGCGCAGTGGCAGGCCGATGGCCAGGCTGAGAAGTCGGTGTCGCCGGTATCGCTGGTGATCACCGCGTTCGCGCCGGTCAGCGATGCCCGCCAGCAGTTGACCCCGCTGCTCGACCGCGAAACCGAAAGTGAGCTGTGGTTGATTGGCCTGGGCGCTGGCAAGCAGCGTCTTGGCGGTTCGATCCTGGCGCAGACCCAGGCCGATCACAGTGCGTTGCCGGCATTCGCCGGTGAAGTGCCTGATCTGGACGACCCGCAGCGCCTGCGCGCGTTCTTTGAATTGATCTGCGATGCACGTGAGTCTGGCCTGTTGCTGGCCTATCACGACCGCAGCGACGGCGGCGCTTTCGCAGCACTGTGCGAAATGGCGTTTGCCTCGCGCATGGGCCTGGACATCGTGCTTGATGCATGGGGCGATGATCCGTTCCGCAGCCTGTTCAACGAAGAGCTGGGCGCCGTGGTGCAGATCGCCAAGGAAGACCGCGCTGCGTTCGCCGACCTGGTCGAACGCCACGCGCTGACCGAATGCGCACAGCGCATCGCCCGCCCGACCACCGCACCGGTGGTGCGCGTGCAGCTGGCCGGCGACAGCGTTGTGGAATGGCGTTGGGAAGAATTGTTCGATGCCTGGTGGTCGGTCACCCACGCCATGCAGAAGCTGCGCGACAACCCGGATGCGGCCGATCAGGAGCGTGCGATTGCGCGCAACTTCAACGCCCCTGGCCTGAAGCCGAAGCTGGCATTTGATCCAGCCGACGATGTCGCCGCACCGTTCATCGCCAGCGGCGCACGGCCGAAGGTGGCGATCCTGCGCGAGCAGGGCGTCAACGGCCAGATTGAAATGGCCAATATTTTCGAGCGCGTTGGCTTCGACGCCTACGACGTGCACATGAGCGACCTGATCGAAGGCCGCGTGCAGCTGAGCGACTTCCGCGGCATCGCTGCCTGCGGCGGTTTCAGCTACGGCGACGTGCTGGGTGCGGGCCGTGGTTGGGCAACCTCCATCCTCGAGCGTCCGGCACTGCGTGAGGCCTTCGCGGCCTTCTTCGCCCGCCCGGATACCTTCGCGCTGGGCGTGTGCAACGGTTGCCAGATGATGAGCCAGCTCAAGGACATCATTCCCGGTGCCGAGCACTGGCCGAAGTTCCTGCGCAATGCCGGCGAGCAGTTCGAAGCACGCACCGCATTGCTGGAAATCGTAGAGTCGCCGTCGATCCTGCTGCGTGGCATGGCCGGCTCGCGCCTGCCGGTTGCGGTGGCACACGGCGAAGGCCGTGCCGAGTTCGACAGCGCGGTGGATCAGGCCGCCGCCAGCATCGCGCTGCGCTACGTTGACGGTGACGGCCGCGTGGCTACCCAGTACCCGCTCAATCCGAACGGTTCGCCGGACGGCATCACCGGCCTGACCACGACCGATGGCCGCGTCACCATCCTGATGCCGCACCCGGAACGCACTCCGCGTACGGTCAACCTGAGCTGGGCACCGGGCAGCTGGGGCGAAGATTCGCCGTGGCTGCGGATGTTCCGCAACGCAAGAGTATGGTGCGGCTGAACAGGCAAAAGCACCGAAAGATAATTTCAGTACATACGAAAACAAAAAGCCCGCAGGCCAACGCCTGCGGGCTTTTTCCGTTCTGGAATGTCGATTCATGTCTAGTCGCTCTGCTGTATCCAATGACAGACAAACAGAGTTGTTTGTCAAAAAAAACCGTCGATGAAATCTCGCTCGCAGCCCCATTTGTGCGCTGTATCTCGCAGATTCTCGGATCAGTCAGAAACTTGACGATCAAAAACCAGGCTGCCAACACTCGCGCCGTTCAGTAGGCCCACTTATCGCAGTGCGCTGCGTGGTGCCGACGACAGGGGCGCGTCTGCCGTCGGCAGACGATGCGGGAAATTGGGAAGAACACACGTCGGGAAACCACCGCCGCTACCTCGCCTGGTAGTGCGGCTGCGGCGCAAGAAAATTCAGTCCACTTCAGGAGCAGTTTCGATGAATCGGATCTATCGCAAGGTGTGGAACAAGGCGTTGGGACAGTTGGTTGTCGCATCGGAACTGGCGAGCTCCAACGGCGCTGGAGGTGTGGTGGATGCGCGCGGTGGTGGTTCGCAACGGGTGCAGCTGCTGGTGCTGGCGATCGCTCTGGGGCTTGGACTGGGAGCGCCTGCCGCATCATTGCAGGCACAGTCCGTAGCGGTGGGCGGTAACGCCAAATGCATCGTGCTCGGCAGTGCAAATCTGGCTGATTGCGCGCTGCAGGCGGATGCGAGTGCTGCTGGTGCGAGTGCAGTTGCCATCGGCGCGCGCAGCGTCGCTTCCGCGGCAGGCAGCGTGGCGTTGGGCAATGCGGCGATTGCCAGTGGCAGCAACAGCGTTGCCTTGGGCACCAATGCAGTGGCTGCACGCGACAATGTGGTGTCGGTTGGCGATGTCGGAAGCGAGCGGCAGATCAGCAATGTCGCGGCCGGCAGCGAAGATACCGACGCGGTCAATGTTGCCCAGCTCAATGCTGTCGCCGATGAGGCTGCGCAAACCAGCCGTTACTTCACTGCCAATGGGGCAAACGATGGTAGTGACGACGCGGTGGCCAGCGGCACCGGTGCTGCTGCAGCTGGCGTCGGCGCAGTGGCCAGTGGCGCGGAAAGTTTGGCAGTTGGTAGCGCCAGCAGCGCCACCGGTGATTACTCAAGCGCGCTTGGTTACGTCAACACTGCAACGGGTGAGAATAGTTCGGCAGTCGGCAACTTCAATCAGGTCGATGGTGACGATGCCAGCGCGTTTGGCTTTGCCAATTTTGTTGAAGGCGAAAATGCGCTGGCAATCGGTAGTAACAGCATCGCGTTGGGTGCCGGTAGCATCGTCATCGGTGATGGTGCTGTAGCCGACAACGTATCCGGCATCGCGCTCGGACAGACAACGATGGCATCAGGTGCCAATGCAGTTGCGCTGGGCAAGGATGCGACTGCCACACACGACAACAGCGTGGCACTGGGTTCTGGGTCGCGGACTGATCGTGACAACAGTGTGGCCGTTGGCGATGCCGGTAGTGAACGCCAGATCACCCATGTCGCTGCCGGCACCGAAGCAACCGATGCAGTGAACAAAAGGCAGCTGGATGAAGTAGGGGCTATTGCGCAGAACACGGACAAGTATTTCAAGGCTGGTCGCATGGTCGGCAGCGATGTTGGCGCATTGGCTGCAGGTACCGGCTCGGTGGCGGCCGGTGAGGCGGCTGCGGCGGCGGGTGATTACAGCATGGCGCTCGGCGCCCAGACGTCGGCAACGGGTAGCAGTGCGGTCGCCCTCGGTGGCCCGGCGCTGTTGTCCGCGGACCTTGGTGACTACGTTGCAACCAGTGCCAGCGGTGATGCGAGCACTGCAATGGGTGCTGGCGCCAATGCCAGCAGGCAGTTTGCGGTGGCGGTTGGCGCATTGAGCCAGGCACAGGCGGTAGCAGCTACCGCGATTGGTAGCGAGGCTCGGGCGTCGCGGCTCAATGCCAGCGCCTTTGGCGCATCCAGTTGGGCAGCCGGAGATAACAGCACCGCGGTGGGTCATGAAAGCGCAAGTCGAGGCCGAAATGCCACCGCACTGGGCGCGGACGCGCAGGCCATCGCCGTCGATAGCGTGGCGCTGGGTGCAAGTTCGCTTGCGGACCGTGCCAATACCGTATCGGTCGGAGATGAGGGCGCAGAACGGCAGATCACCAACGTTGCCGCAGGCACTGAAGGCACCGACGCGGTGAACAAGTCGCAGCTTGATGAAGTGGCTGACGAGCTTGATACGGTTGCGGACATTGCGACGAAGACCGATCGCTACTTCAAAGCCGATGGCGCCAACGACGGTACGGATGATGCGCAGGCCAGTGCCGAGGGCGCCACTGCAATCGGTGCTGCCGCGAACGCTGCAGGGCAGAACAGCACCGCGTTGGGACGCTCATCAGTGGCATCTGCGCTGAACAGCGTGGCGCTGGGAGCTGGTTCGATTGCAGATCGCAGCAACAGCGTGTCGGTGGGTAGCGTTGGCGCAGAACGGCAGATCACCAACGTAGCCGCAGGCACTGAAGGCACCGACGCGGTCAACCTGGATCAGCTCAGCGCAGTGGCCGCCGTCGCAGCGAATACCAGTAAGTATTTCGTGGCCACTGGTGGAGCCGGTGGAGATATCGGTGCCTATGCCGAAGGCGAGTTGGCTACCGCATCAGGTGAGGGCGCCAACGCGATCGGTGAGGGTGCGTCCGCTTATGGTACGGGTGCCACTGCACTGGGAAACGCCACGACTGCTTCAGGCCAGGCGGCGACCGCGCAGGGTGAGTTTGCTTCGGCTTTCGGGGCAACGGCCAATGCGCAAGGCGTCAACGCCTCTGCTTACGGCATGGCGGCCAATGCGCAAGGTGCCGATGCCTCGGCTTATGGCGCAGGTGCCGATGCACAAGGCATTGGGGCTGCGGCCTTCGGAGCGCGCGCACTGGCCGTCGATGAGGCTGCGCTGGCAGTTGGTCAAGCTGCCAGCGCGAAGGGTGTCGGTGTGGTCGCTCTCGGTTATCAGGCTAAGGCGACGGAAGCCGGTGCAATCGCGTCGGGCCATAAGGCCGCTGCGTTTGGTGAAGGAGCTGCTGCTTACGGCCATGCCGCATTGGCAATGGCGAAGGGAGCTTTGGCGGTGGGCCAATGGGCCGGTGCCATCGCTGAAGGCGGCGCTGCGTTCGGCAATGGCGCCGTTGCGTACGGCATTGGATCTGTTGCCGTTGGTAGAGGCGCTGGTGCTATGGGTGACGCTTCAGTCGCGCTAGGGTTGAATGCGCTTGCAAGTAGCGGCAATAGCGTGGCGCTGGGTGCCAACTCGGTTGCACACCGCAGCAATACGGTATCGGTTGGTGATGAGGGCGCAGAACGGCAGATCACCAGCGTTGCCGCAGGCACTGAAGGCACCGACGCGGTGAACAAGTCGCAGCTTGATGAAGTGGCTGACGAGCTCGATACGGTTGCGGACGTTGCGACGAAGACCGACCGCTACTTCAAAGCCGATGGCGCCAACGACGGTACGGATGATGCGCAGGCCAGTGCCGGGGGCGCCACTGCAATCGGTGCTGCAGCGAACGCCGCAGGACAGAACAGCACCGCGTTGGGACGCTCATCAGTGGCTTCTGCGCTGAACAGCGTGGCATTGGGCGCCGGCTCGGTGGCAGATCGCGACAATACCGTGTCAGTCGGCACTGCTGGAGCGCAGCGGCAAATCACCAATGTTGCTGCAGGTACCGAAGGCGCCGACGCGGTCAACCTGGATCAGCTTAACCTCGTCGCTGACGCGGGCCAGCAGACCAGCCGCTACTTCGTCGCCAACGGTGCGAGTGACGGCAGCGATGACGCGCATGCCGATGGCGCTGGTGCAACTGCAGCAGGTGTGGGCTCGCTGGCCAGTGGTGAACAGAGCACGTCCGTTGGTAACTACAACGTTGCCGCTGGTGATTACAGCAGTGCGCTGGGCTATGTGAATACCGCAAATGGAACCAATAGCACGGCGGTAGGTAACTTCAACCAAGTGGATGGTGAAGACGCTAACGCTTTTGGCTTCGCCAACTTCGTGGATGGCAATGGCGCAACCGCGATCGGTAGCAACAGTTTTGCCGGTGCTGATGCGAGCTTCGCAGGAGGCTTTGGCGCCGTTGCCAGTGGCCTGGCAACAGTGTCCTTGGGCAGTGCCAGTGAGGCGTCCGGTGAACAGGCAGTCGCGATAGGTGCCGATGCGGCTGCGCAAGGCCAGAATGCTGTGGCCTTGGGTGCGCAGAGCGCCGCATCCGGGAGCGGCGCAGTAGCCATGGGCCATAAGGCCAGCGCAGAGGCTGATGCGTCCACAGCGTTTGGTGGCGCGGCGCAGGCAAACGCGCAGGGTAGTACTGCACTAGGCAACTCTGCGGTCGCGTCTGCATTGAACAGCGTTGCGCTGGGAGCTGGTTCGGTCGCGGATCGCAGCAACAGCGTGTCGGTGGGCAGCGTTGGCGCAGAGCGGCAGATTACCAACGTCGCTGCAGGAACCGAAAAAAGCGATGCGGTGAACAAGTCGCAGCTGGACGAAGTGGCCGAGCAGCTTGATACGGTTGCGGAAGCTGCGACGAAGACTGATCGCTACTTCAAGGCCGATGGCGCCAACGACGGCACGGATGATGCGCAGGCCAGCGCCGCGGGCGCCACTGCAATCGGTGCTGCGGCAAGCGCTGTAGGGCAGAACAGCACCGCTCTTGGAAGCTCATCAGTAGCTTCTGCGCTGAACAGTGTGGCATTGGGCGCCGGCTCGGTGGCTGATCGTGACAACACCGTATCGGTCGGCAGCGCCGGGGTGGAGCGGCAGATCACCAATGTTGCTGCAGGTACCGAAGGCGCCGACGCGGTCAACCTGGATCAGCTCAACCTCGTAGCTGAGGCTGGGCAGCAGACCAGTCGCTACTTCGTCGCCAACGGAGCGAGTGACGGCAGCGACGACGCGCATGCCGATGGCGCTGGTGCAACTGCAGCAGGTGTGGGCTCGCTAGCCAGTGGTGAACAGAGCACGTCCGTTGGTAACTACAACGTTGCCGCTGGTGATTACAGCAGTGCGCTGGGCTATGTGAATACCGCAAATGGAACCAATAGCACGGCGGTAGGTAACTTCAACCAAGTGGATGGTGAAGACGCTAACGCTTTTGGCTTCGCCAACTTCGTGGATGGCAATGGCGCAACCGCGATCGGTAGCAACAGTTTTGCCGGTGCTGCTGCGAGCTTCGCAGGAGGCTTTGGCGCCGTTGCCAGTGGCCTGGCAACAGTGTCCTTGGGCAGTGCCAGTGAGGCGTCCGGTGAACAGGCAGTCGCGATAGGTGCTGATGCGGCTGCGCAAGGCCAGGATGCTGTGGCCTTGGGTGCGCAGAGTACCGCATCTGGGAACGGCGCAGTAGCCATGGGCCATAAGGCCAGCGCAGAGGCTGATGCGTCCACAGCGTTTGGTGGCGCGGCGCAGGCAAACGCGCAGGGTAGTACTGCACTGGGTAACTCTGCGGTCGCGTCTGCATTGAACAGCGTGGCGCTGGGTGCTGGTTCGGTCGCGGATCGCAGCAACAGCGTGTCGGTGGGCAGCGTTGGCGCAGAGCGGCAGATCACCAACGTAGCCGCAGGCACTGAAGGCACCGATGCGGTCAACAAGATGCAGCTGGATGCCGTTGCCGGCGTCGCGGGTGAGGCCAGCAAAATAAGCAAGTACTTCCAAGCCAGCGGTGCCGGAGTGGCAAGTGCGACCGGCACCAACGCCGTCGCAGCGGGTTCGGCTGCGGCCGCCAACGCGGAGCGTGGCACTGCGGTAGGTGCTGCCAGCGCGGCCGCGGCGGTGGGTGCAACCGCAATCGGTGCGGATGCAGCGGCGCGCGCCAGCAACAGCTCGGTGCTGGGGCGACAGGCCTCTGCTACTGCGGTTGGTGGTGTAGCTATTGGCTATACCGCATTTGCCAGCAACGGCGTGAATGGTGTCGCAATCGGTGCCGCTGCTGGTGTGTCCGGTGCCAACTCCGTCGCCTTGGGTGCGGGCGCGCGTGCCACTGAAGCCAATGTGGTGTCCGTAGGTAGTGGCAATGGTGCCAATGGGCCCGCGACGCGGCGGATCATCAACGTGGCGGCGGGTCGCATCATCGAAGGCGGTACCGACGCAGTCAATGGTGGCCAGCTGTACAGCACCAATCAACGCGTTGGCGCAGTAGAGACACGAGTGAATGATATCGATGATCGCATCGGCGACGTCGAGACGGTCACCGCCAACGTTGTGTCCTATGACGATGGTGAGCGCAGCAAAGTGACGTTCGCAGGTATCGAGGGCACCACCCTGGACAATGTGGCTGCGGGCAGCATCGCCATCGAGAGCATGCAGGCGATCAACGGTGGGCAGCTGTATCAGTCGCTCAGTTCCATCGCCAGCATTCTTGGCGGTGGCGCAGCACTGGGTATGCAGGGCTTGCTTGTCGCGCCGACCTACGTGGTCCAAGGTGCCAATTTCGACAATGTGGGGGATGCACTGGCGGCGCTGGATACGCAGATAAGCACAATCAACTCCCGCTGGCCGGCGGTGGATTCCAACAGTGGTGGTGCCGGTGGTATGGCCGATGAAGGGGATGTGGGAGGCGTAGTGCTGGGCAACGATGCCAAAGCGCCCGACCAGGCGGGTACGGGGGTTGGTCATGGCGCGTATGCGGCAGGCTTGAACGACACCGCACTAGGCAGCAAGGCGCGTGTCGATGCCGATGGCAGCACCGCTGTGGGTGCTAACACGGTGATTACCGTAGCTGCGACCAACGCTGTCGCAATGGGCGAGGGTGCCAGCGTCAGCGCAGCATCTGGCACGGCAATCGGTCAGGGCGCGCTGGTAAGTGCCGGCGGAGGTACCGCAATTGGTCAGGGCGCCAGCGTGCGCGCAGAAAAGGCGGTTGCCATCGGCCAGGGATCAGTGGCTGATCGGGCCAATACCGTCTCCGTTGGTAGTGCAGGCAACGAGCGGCAGATCACCCATCTTGCCGAAGGCACGCAGGCGACTGATGCGGTCAACAAGGCGCAGCTGGATAGAAGCTCGGTAGCAGCCAATGCCTATACAGATGGCAAGTTTGGGGCGATGGCGGACAGCTTCGAAGTGCTGCGCAGCGATATGGGGCGGCGTCTGCAGAACATCGATGAACGTATTGATCGTCAAGGCGCGATGAGTGCAGCGATGTTGAACATGGCCACCAGTGCGGCGGGCGTACGCACCGAGAACCGGGTTGGCGTCGGTGTTGGCTTCCAGGGGGGAGAGTCGGCGCTGTCGGTGGGTTACCAGCGTGCATTTGGTGATCGCGCAACTGTGACCTTTGGGGGGGCGTTCAGTAGCGATGACAGTTCGGTGGGTATTGGTGCCGGCTTCGGTTGGTAAACCGTGGCATTGATTGGTGGCCTGTCCCTCCTGGTCGGATCTGGCAGCAATGCGTTGCGGGCCATCGGTCACATGTGGATTTTTGTAGGTGGTGGTTTGGGCATCATTCCTTTCTTGCGAAGAGACAACCAACATGAAGAAGCAGAAACATCTTTTTTTTGCACTTGCGGGGATGTCGCTGGCGTTTTCAACAATGACTACGGTGGCGCTCGCAGTTGATATTGCACCGGCGGTGCCTGCTAACCCAGTAGCGTTGGCTGGCAATCAGCGCTATCTGGTGAAATACCGTGCGGGAATGCCTGAGCTTCGCGATGCGAGCAGGCTGACTCGTGGCTTGGATGTGGCACTGGGGCGCGCGCAGCTGAACAGAGCAGTGGCGGTAGAGGGAAGCTCGGCTACAAAACCTGCAGTAGCAGCAAGGTTGGTGCGTCGCTCTGCGATTGCAAGCTGGAATGTGGTGGCCACGTCGCGGTTGTTGGACGGTAAGGAGGAGGAGGATTTCCTGCGGGAGTTGAAGAGCGACCCGGCGGTGGAGAGTGTGGAGGTCGATCACATGTACCAGCACATGGCGTTGGAGCCGCGTGTGGTAACGCCCAATGATCCCTCCTACGCGCAGCAGTGGAATTTGTCCGGTCCTGGAGGAGTACATGCTCCGGAGGCATGGGCCATCACGCAGGGAGAAGGGGTGGTGGTGGCGGTGGTGGATACGGGAATCGCGCAAGGCAATCCGGATCTGATGAACAATGTCCTTCCCGGGTACGACATGATCAGTGAAAGACGGGCTTCCCGCCGTGACAGCGATGTGCGCGTACCAGGGGGGTGGGATATGGGTGACTGGTTTGAGGTTGGCTATTGCAGGTCTTGGGCCGCCAATCAGAGCATCTTTTCTGCGTCGAGTAGCTGGCATGGTAGTCATGTGGCTGGCACCATCGCGCAGGAAACGAACAACGGACTGATGGTGGCCGGTTTGGCAAACAAGGCAAAGGTATTGCCGGTGCGGGCGCTTGGTTCCTGCGGTGGCTACACCAGCGACATCGCTGACGGTATTGTCTGGGCTGTGGGAGGCGAAGTGCCTGGTTTGCCATTGAATCCGCACCCCGCTGAAGTAATCAATATGAGCGTGGGAAGCGGGGCGCATAGGAAGTGCCCGTCGCTGTACCAAGAGGCGATAAACAAGGCCAACAGCGTCGGGACAATTGTTGTTGTTGCAGCCGGGAATTCCAACGATAGTGCAGTTCTTTACACCATGTCTGGATGTAAGGGGGTGATCAGTGTTGCAGCCACCGGTCCAGGACGAAAGAAAGCGAGCTTCTCCAATTACGGTGAACGGGTAGATATCGCGGCGCCAGGCGAAAACGTGAAGCAGGTGAAGAACACCAGTACCACCCGCCCGGGTCCGGATTGGCAAGTGGTGGCGAGCGACGGTACATCGATGGCAGCTCCGCATGTGGCAGCCGCTGTGGCGATGGTGCAAAGCGTCGTCAAGACGCCACTGAGCCTGCAGCAGATGCGCGACCTGCTCAGGGAGACTGCTACGCCATTTCCGGCCGTGACAGCGGATGCGACACCGATTGGTCCAGGCGTCCTCAACGTTCACGCCGCCTTGGTGCGGGCTATGGCGGCATGTGACCCCGCGGAGAAAGTTTGTCCGCCGGAGGCCACGCCGCTGTTCAACAAGCTTGTCGAAGAAGTTGAAGGGCGCGCGCTTAGTAACCGTTTGTTCCGCTTCAACGCTGAAGCTGGCAAAGTGTTGAGCTTCATCACGCTAGGCGGTAAAGGGGATGTGTCGCTATATGTAAGCCACGGGAAAGAGCCGCTGCCAGGGCAGGCGGACGCGTTTTCCAAGCGTTTGGGGAACAACGAAACCGTACGCTTCACCGCACCCAAATCGGGGACCTATTACGTCAAGTTGGTCGGGGAAAGTGCTTATACCGACGTATCGCTGGTCGCGCGACAGTAATCGGCTGCTTTGCGCCTGGTTCAAACGAAGGCCCTGGATTTTCCAGGGCCTTTTTCTTCGGGCGTGTGATTGACAGCGGCATCGCGTGCATAGCAGATCATGCGTTGAAGTGGACTTGTCCCTGGGGATTGAGAATCACTTTGAGCGATCGTCTGCTAGGCGCGTCATCTACTTGACGCTGCTCGGAGACAGACCCGATCCGCTGATGTGTCGACTGGTAGCTGTCAGCGCAAACCGGGTTGCTGCAATGCAACTGTTTCCGGCTTTCAAGCAAGATCGAGTCGGCCGC
Organism: Stenotrophomonas sp. STEN030; assembly: GCF_056759995.1. Taxonomy (NCBI): domain Bacteria; kingdom Pseudomonadati; phylum Pseudomonadota; class Gammaproteobacteria; order Lysobacterales; family Lysobacteraceae; genus Stenotrophomonas; species Stenotrophomonas sp. STEN030. Next base: position 22,655 of record NZ_JBRREB010000003.1, read on the forward strand.
TTCCGTGGGATCGTGAAAATCATTAAAAAGGCCCGCAGCCCAAGGCTTGCGGGCTTTTTTGATTTCTGCCGGGGCGATCCGGCTGGATCCGGCGACCTCAGCGTAGGGGCGCGCTAGGCAACTGTTTCAGAAGTAATTTTCCGGAAGATCTCACTGAAATGAGAGATTTGTGAGACTCATCCCGAAATGGGAGGTAATGGCCAAATATTTGACGAATCATGAATCGTCGATTAAGACTCCATCCATCCCGTAGTCACCCGACAGGTATGGAACAAGGGGGGTAGACCGCGACAGGCGTGAGCCTCACGTGCCCAGCTGTATCGGGACCGGGACCACAACACCACAGGGGGATCGTTGGGCACACCAGTCCAGCGATGGGGTTTTCTGCAAGCGAAAAAACCCGTCCACTTGAGGAGCAGCAGCGATGAACCGGATCTACCGCAAGGTATGGAACAAGGCATTGGGGCAGTTGGTGGTGGCGTCGGAGTTGGCATCGTCCAGCTCGGCCGGTGTGGTCATGGATGAGCGGCATAGCGCCGGGTTGCGCCTGCAAGCCTTGTCGGTTGCCGTTGCGTTGGGTCTAGGAGCAGGTGCCTGGGTAACCGCGGCACAGGCACAGTCGGTGGAAGTGGGCGGCAACGCGCAGTGCATGGTGCTTGGCAGTGCGACCTTGGTGGATTGCGCCATCGCCAGCAGCGCCGATGCCTCGGGTACGAATGCAGTCGCCATTGGCGCTGGAACGGTGGCATCGGCCGCAGGTAGCGTGGCACTGGGTGCAGGCTCCATCGCTGATCGCGCCAACACGGTATCGGTAGGCTCGGCTGGAAATGAGCGTCAGATCAGCAACGTCGCCGCCGGTACCGCCGGTACCGATGCGGTGAACCTCGATCAACTCAATGCAGCCGCAGACGGCGCGCTGCTGGCCGGCCGCTATTTCAAGGCCAACGGCGCTGCCGATGGCAGTGACGATGCAGTAGCCAGTGGCCAAGGTGCGATGGCTGCGGGTGTTGGTTCGCTGGCAAGCGGTGTGGAAAGCACTGCGGTGGGCAGCTACAACGTGGCCGCTGGCGACTACTCCAGCGCGGTTGGCTACGTAAACACCGCCAACGGTGAGAACAGTTCGGCAGTCGGCAATTTCAACCAGGTTGATGGCGCCAACAGCAGTGCCTTCGGGTCCGGCAATCTGGTGGATGGTGCCAATGCGATTGCGCTGGGTAGCAACAGCATCGCCAGTGGCGAAGGCAGTGTGGTGATTGGTGATGGCGCCTATGCGGCAGCCGATGACGCCACCGCCGTGGGTTCACGCAGTGTGGCCAGCGAGCAGGGCAGCACGGCCGTTGGTAGCGATGCTGAAGCCTCGGGCGCCTTTGCAACCGCGCAGGGTAGCCAAGCGCTCGCCTCCGGGCAGCAGGCAACGGCCAACGGTTTCCGTGCCGATGCCAGTGGTCGCGGCACCACCGCGCTTGGTGCCTACAGCTCAGCTTCCGGCGACCTCGCTTCCGCAGTTGGTTATGGCGCTGATGCCAGTGGCGACTACGGTGTTGCGATGGGTCTGGGCGCTTCCGCGTCGGCTACCAGCACCACGGCGGTAGGCGAATCGGCGATCGCTTCGGGTGAAGAATCCACTGCGGTCGGCGGCACCACTTTCGGTGGCTTCATCAGCACCGAGGCGTCGGGCACCGGCGCGTCGGCATTCGGCAATGGCGCGTGGGCGATAGGTGAGTACGCCACCGCGATTGGCTTCAACAGCTGGGCCGATGCTGACAACTCCACCGCGCTTGGTCAGAGCGCCACCGCGGCAGCGGTCAACAGCGTTGCCATCGGTGCCAATTCCTGGGCGGATCGCGAGAACAGCGTGTCGGTGGGTGATGTCGGCAGCGAACGGCAGATCACCAATGTCGCTGCCGGCACCGAAGACACCGACGCGGTGAACAAATCGCAGTTGGATGAAGTCGCAGCGGTTGCAGAAAACACCAGCAAATACTTCACCGCAACGGGCAGCGTCGACAGTGATGCCGGTGCGTATGCGGAAGGCGACGCAGCGACGGCGGCGGGTGAAGCCAGCAATGCGATCGGCAATGGTGCATCGGCCTATGGCAACGGTGCCAATGCTGTCGCCAACGGTGCAACCGCAGTCGGCATGAACGCTTTGGCCACGGGCCAGAACAGTGCCGCGTTTGGCCAGAACGCTGAGGCCACCGGCCCGGCAGCAGTCGCCGTCGGCGGCAATGCAGTGGATGCCGATGGCAATCCATTGATCACCTTTGGCGGACAGCCGGTAACGACGGGTGCGACCAGCGCCGGTCTCGGCGGTACCGCCCTTGGTGCCAGCGCCAGCGCGGAGGGCTTCGCCGCCACCGCCGCCGGTCTTGGCGCATTCGCGCAGGGCGCGCAGTCCTCCGCATTTGGTGCCGTAGCCAATGCAACCGGCGACTACAGCACGTCGGTAGGTAGCCAGAGTGCGGCGTCGGGCACCAGCAGCGTCGCCGTCGGTGGCCCGATCGATCTCATTCCGGGTCTGGGCTTCTTCGTTGATACCCAGGCCAGTGGTGAAGCGTCCACGGCGCTGGGTGCTGGCGCAATTGCCTCCGGGGATTACGCGCTGGCATCAGGCGCGTTGAGCGAAGCCGCAGGGGCAGAAAGCACCGCTGTCGGCTACTTCGCCTATGCGGCAGGCGACAACGCCAGTGCGCTGGGTGCGGAGAGTTGGGCCAGCGGCGCCAACAGCACGGCCGTAGGCTTCTACAGCACCAGCCTTGGCGCAGACAGCACCGCGCTGGGCGCAAACGCCACCGCCATCGCGACCGCCACCAACAGCGTTGCCTTGGGCGCGAACTCGCTGGCGGATCGCGCCAACAGCGTGTCGGTTGGTGCGGAAGGCGCAGAGCGGCAGATCACCAATGTTGCTGCCGGTACCGAAGGCAGCGATGCGGTCAATGTCGACCAGCTCACTGCCGTCGCTGATGGCGCGGAGTTGACTGCGCGCTACTTCAAGGCCAACGGCGCAGCCGATGGCAGTGACGACGCGGTGGCAAGCGGCGATGGTGCAACCGCCGCCGGTGTGGGATCGCTGGCCAGCGGTGCGCAGAGCACTGCCGTGGGTAGCTACAACGTCGCAGCCGGTGATTACTCCAGCGCGGTCGGTTACGTGAACACCGCCAATGGCACGAACAGCTCGGCGGTAGGCAACTTCAACCAGGTGGATGGCGAGAACAGCAGTGCGTTCGGCATGGCCAATCTGGTCGATGGTGCCAATGCAATCGCGCTGGGCAGCAATAGTGTCGCCAGCGGTGACGGCAGCGTGGTGATCGGCGATGGCGCCTTGGCTGATGCAGACGACGCAGTTGCGATTGGCTCCGGAAGCGTCGCCAGTGGCGACAGCAGCAGCGCCGTGGGTGCGGGTGCGGAGGCTTCGGGCGCATTTGCTACGGCGCAGGGTGCGCAGGCGGTCGCGTCCGGTCAGCAGTCACTGGCCAGCGGCTTCCGTGCCGAGGCCAGTGGCCGTGGCACCACGGCAGTTGGCAGCTATGCGGTTGCCTCCGGAGACCTCGCCTCGGCGGTGGGGTATGGCGCGCAGGCCACTGGTGATTACGGCGTTGCCATGGGTCTGGCTGCAGAGGCATCCGGCGCCAGCACCACCGCAGTGGGTGAATCGGCGATTGCATCGGGTGAGGAGTCGACCGCAGTCGGCGGTACCACCTACGGCGGCTTGATCAGCACCGAGGCCTCCGGCACCGGCGCTGCGGCATTCGGCAATGGCGCCTGGGCCTTGGGTGAATATGCAACTGCAATTGGTTTCAACAGCTGGGCCGATGCGGACAATTCCACCGCACTGGGCCAGAGCGCGGTGGCCGAAGCGGTCAACAGTGTCGCCATCGGTGCCAACTCCTGGGCCGATCGTGAGAACAGTGTGTCGGTCGGTGATGTAGGCAGCGAACGTCAGATCACCAATGTTGCCGCGGGTACCGAAGGCACCGATGCGGTCAACAAGAATCAGCTGGATGAAGTGGCTGCCGTGGCTGGAAACACCAGCAAGTACTTCACCGCCACCGGCAGCGCCGACAGTGATGCCGGCGCCTATGCAGAGGGCGACAACGCCACTGCCGCTGGTGAAGCCACCAATGCGATTGGCAATGGCGCATCGGCTTTCGGCAGTGGTGCCAATGCCGTGGCTGATGGCGCAACCGCGGTCGGCATGAATGCCTTGGCCAGCGGCCAGAACGCAGCTGCGTTCGGCCAGAACGCGCAGGCAATGGGCCCCGGTGCGGTGGCCGTGGGTGGTAATGCGGTGGATGCGAACGGTGATCCGCTGATCAACGTGGGTGGTGAGCCGGTGCAGACCGGTGCCACCAGTGCCGGTGTCGGCGGAACCGCGTTGGGCGCCAGTGCAAATGCCGAAGGCTTTGCGGCAACGGCAACCGGCGTTGGTGCCTATGCCAAGGGCGATCAGTCCACCGCCAGCGGTGCGGTTGCCAATGCACTGGGCAATTACAGCACCGCGACCGGCTCGCAGAGCTATGCCGAAGGTGCAGGCACCACCGCGGTCGGCTACAACGCGGCAGCCTATGAAGACGGCAACGTTGCCGTCGGTCGCAATGCGTCGGCCTTGGGTGCTGGCAGTCTGGCGATTGGTGATGGTGCCGAAACCGGCTTTGGTTTGTTCGGTATCGGCGCGACCAATGCGGTAGCGATCGGCAGCGGTAGCTGGGCCTTCGGTGACGATGCAACCGCAGTTGGTGCCAACGCCTGGGCCTTCGGTCAGCAGAGTACCGCCATCGGCACCGGCGCTGAAGCAGGTTCCACCAATTCGGTGGCACTGGGCGCAGGCTCGATTGCTGGACGCGACAACACCGTGTCGGTGGGCGATGTGGGCGCCGAACGGCAGATAACCAATGTGGCTGCTGGTACCGAAGGCACCGACGCGGTCAATCTGGATCAGCTCAATACCGCAGCCGAAGGAGCACTGCTGGCCGGGCGTTACTTCAAGGCAAACGGCGCAGCCGATGGCAGTGACGACGCGGTCGCCAGCGGTGACGGTGCAACCGCCGCGGGTGTTGGCTCGGAGGCTTCCGGTGCACAGAGCACCGCAGTGGGCAGTTACAACGTCGCCGCCGGTGAATACTCCAGCGCCGTTGGCTATGTGAATACTGCCAACGGCAGCAACAGCTCGGCGTTCGGTAACTTCAACCAGGTGGACGGCGCCAACAGCAGCGCGTTCGGCTTCGCCAATCTGGTTGATGGCGACAATGCGATTGCATTGGGCAGCAACAGCGTGGCCAGCGGTGAAAGCGCCATCGTGATCGGCAACGGCGCCTATGCCTTGGCCAGCGGTGCGGCAGCAATCGGCATGAATGCAGTAGCCAGCGGTCAGAACGCAGCGGCCTTCGGCCAGAACGCACAGGCCACCGGGCCGGGCGCGGTGGCGGTGGGTGGTAACGCTGTAGACGAAAATGGCGATCCGTTGATCACCTCCAATGGCCAGCCGGTGCAGACCGGTGCCACCAGTGCCGGTGTCGGTGGCACCGCGCTCGGTGCCAGTGCCAATGCCGCAGGCTTCGCCGCCACCGCAACCGGTGTTGGCGCATGGGCGCAGGGTGATCAGTCCACTGCCAGTGGTGCGGTCGCCAATGCGGTTGGCGACTTCAGCACCGCCACTGGTTCGCAGTCATATGCGGAAGGAGCAGGCACCACCGCCGTCGGCTACAACGCAGCTGCTTATGAGGACGGCAATGTTGCTGTCGGTCGCAATGCTTCTGCATTGGGTGAAGGCAGCCTGGCGATTGGTGATGGTGCTGAAACTGGCTTCGGCTTGTTCGGTATCGGTGCAACCAACGCCGTCGCCATTGGCAGCGGCAGCTGGGCCTTCGGTGACGATGCAACCGCGGTTGGCGCCAATGCCTGGGCCTTCGGTCAGCAGAGCACGGCGATTGGCACGGGAGCGGAAGCCGGTGCCACCAACTCGGTGGCGCTGGGTGCAGGTTCGATTGCCGGCCGCGACAACACGGTGTCGGTAGGTGATGTGGGTGCCGAACGACAGATCACCAACGTGGCCGCCGGTACCGAGGGCACCGATGCGGTCAACAAGGACCAGCTTGATGAAGTGGCGGCGGTGGCTGCGGAAGGGCAGACCACAGCCAAGTACTTCAAGGCTACCGGTAGCGCCGACAGCGATGCAGGTGCCTACGCGGAAGGTGACAACGCAACTGCCTCCGGTGAAGCGACCAATGCCATCGGCAATGGCGCCTCGGCCTTCGGTAGTGGTGCCAATGCGCTGGCTGATGGTGCTACCGCAGTCGGCATGAATGCCTTGGCCAGCGGCCAGAACGCAGCTGCGTTTGGCCAGAACGCGCAGGCAATGGGGCCAGGTGCGGTGGCCGTGGGCGGCAATGCGGTGGATGCGAATGGTGATCCGCTGATCAACGTGGGCGGTGAGCCGGTGCAGACCGGTGCCACCAGCGCTGGTGTTGGCGGTACCGCGCTCGGTGCCAGTGCCAATGCCGAAGGCTTTGCGGCAACGGCAACCGGCGTTGGTGCCTACGCCAAGGGCGATCAGTCCACCGCCAGCGGTGCGGTGGCCAATGCACTGGGCAACTACAGCACCGCTACCGGCTCGCAGAGCTATGCCGAAGGTGCGGGCACCACCGCAGTCGGCTACAACGCAGCTGCGTATGAAGACGGCAACGTTGCGGTCGGCCGCAATGCCTCAGCTCTTGGCGAGGGTAGTCTGGCGATTGGTGATGGTGCCGAGACCGGCTTTGGCTTCTTCGGCATCGGCGCGACCAATGCGGTAGCCATTGGCAGCGGCAGCTGGGCGTTTGGCGATGACGCAACTGCAGTTGGTGCCAATGCCTGGGCAGTTGGCCAACGCACCACCGCGATTGGCATGGGCAGTGAGGCCAGTGGTGAGAACGCGGTGGCCTTGGGTGCCGGTTCGGTGGCCAGTCGTGATAACGCGGTGTCGGTTGGCGATGTAGGCGCAGAGCGTCAGATCACCAACGTCGCTGCTGGTACCGAGGCAACCGATGCGGTCAACAAGTCGCAGCTGGATGCCGTGGCAGGCGTTGCCGGGGAAACCAACAAGTACTTCCGCGCGACCGGCGATGGCGTAGCTACCGCCAGTGGTACCAATGCGCTCGCTTCGGGTTCGGCTGCACTTGCCAGTGCCGAGCGCAGTACCGCGCTGGGCGCTTCCAGCACCGCCAGTGCGAACGGGGCAACGGCGGTGGGTGCGGATGCCGCAGCGAAGGCCAGCAATAGCACCGCACTCGGCCGGCAGACCTCGATCACCGCGGTCAACGGTGTCGCCATCGGCTACGGCGCGTTTGCCAGCAACGGTGTCAACAGCGTTGCTATCGGTGCAGGTGCCGGCGTCTCTGGTGCCAACTCGGTGGCATTGGGCGCAGGCTCGCGTGCGGTGGAAGCCAATGTGGTGTCGGTGGGCGGTGGCAACGGGACCAATGGACCGGCAACCCGTCGCATCGTCAATGTCGGTGCTGGGCGTATCGCCGAAGGCAGCAGCGATGCGGTGACCGGTGGCCAGCTGCATGTCACCAACCAACGCGTCGGTGCGGTGGAAACCCGCGTTACCGACATTGATGGGCGCATCGGCAACATCGAAGGCGTAACTGCCAATGCGGTGACCTACGACGATGCCAGCCGCGACAAGCTGACCCTTGCAGGAGTCCAGGGAACCACGCTGGATAACGTGGCAGCCGGTGCCATCGCCGCTGGCAGCATGCAGGCCATCAACGGCGGGCAGCTGTTCCAGTCGCTGGGCAATATGGCCAGCTTCCTAGGTGGCGGTGCCGGCGTTGGCATGCAGGGCATGTTTGTAGCCCCGACCTATGTCATCCAGGGGGCCAGCTACAACAACGTGGGTGCAGCGTTGTCGGCGCTCGATGGTCAGGTCACGTCCCTCAACAACCGTATCGCCAGCAATGGAAACGGAAACGGAAACGGGCATGGCAATGGTAATGGGAACGGTCATGGCAACGGCAACGGCAATGGCAATGGCAACGGCAATGGCAATGGCAATGGCAATGGTCCGCGCGGAGAGACCGCTACACCGGCGGGTAGCAGTGGCGTAGCGCTGGGCGAGCAGGCCAAGGCCAACAACGTCGCGGGTAGTGCCATCGGCAATAACAGCTATGCACATGGCCCGAACGACACCGCGATAGGCAGCAATTCCCGCGTCAACGCCGACGGCAGCACCGCGGTAGGCGCTAATACCAGCATCGCTGCGGCGGCCACCAATGCGGTGGCGATGGGCGAAGGAGCCACCGTCAGCGTTGCCTCGGGTACGGCGATTGGTCAGGGCTCCAGCGTCACCGCAACCGGTGCTGTCGCCTTGGGGCAGGGGTCGATCGCCGATCGTGCCAACAGCGTGTCGGTCGGCAGCAGCGGTCATGAGCGGCAGATCACCAGTGTTGCCGCTGGTACGCAGGCCACCGATGCGGTCAACAAGGCGCAGCTGGATAGCGGCATCACCGCCGCCAATACCTATACCGATACCAAGTTCAGCAGCATGGCTGACAGCTTCGACATCTTCCGTGGGGATATCGACAAGCGTCTGCGTCATGTCGACCGTCGCCTCGATCGTCAAGGTGCGATGAGCGCGGCCATGTTGAACATGGCCACCAGTGCAGCGGGCGTACGCACGCAGAACCGGGTTGGCGTAGGTGTCGGCTACCAGGGCGGCGAATCGGCGCTGTCCGTGGGTTACCAGCGCGCCATCAGTGATCGCGCCACCGTCACCTTTGGTGGTGCATTCACCAGTGACGACAGCTCGGTTGGTGTCGGCGCTGGTTTCGGCTGGTAAGCGGTTTGGTTTCGCCCCCGCCTGCTGCGGCGGGGGCTTCCAGGTTCATCGGTAGTGGCCGTGCTGCCCCCGCAGTACGGCTATTGCGAGCCAGGACGGCAAAGCGATGCAGCGTTGAGGTTCCATCCCTGTTCCATAAAGACGAGAGATCCGACATGAAGAAGAAGACCCAGCTTGGTTTGGCGATTGCCGGTGCCGTACTGATGGCTTCGATCGGCGTGCCTGCCGCATCTGCTGCAGAAATTGGACCTGCGAAAGTAATTGGCTTGAGTTCGTCCGCGGTGGACAGCAGCGGTGGCTATCGGTTCGTGGTGAAGTACCGCGCCGGTAGCAGCGAGTTGCGTGATGCGGCGACGCTCAATCGTGGCCTTGGCGCAGCGGCATCGCGCGCCGGCCTTGATCGTGTCGTAGCCAAGACCTCGCGTGCTGCGGCCCAGCCAGCGGTCCAGGCCGCGCTGCTGCGGCGCATGGGTGCGCCGGGCTGGAGTGTGGTGAAGACCTCGCGTGCGCTCAACGCACAGGAGGCGGCCGACTTCGTCCGCGAGCTCAAGGCTAATCCAGCGGTGGAACGTGCGGATATCGATCGCATGTATCAGCGTACGGCCAACGTCGCTCCGTCGATGGTCCCAACCGATCCGAACTACGCGCAATACCAATGGAATTTCTTCAATGCGACCTCGGGCGTACGTGCGCCGCAGGCCTGGGACCTCTCGCAGGGCGAAGGCGTGGTGGTGGCGGTGATCGATACCGGCATTACCCAGGGCAATCCGGACCTGCAGAACAACGTCATTCCCGGCTACGACATGATCAGCGACAAGCGTGTCTCGCGCCGCGACAGCGACGGGCGTGTAGCAGGTGGTTGGGATGTCGGCGACTGGGTGGAAGCCAACTACTGCACCGGCTGGGCGACCGGCGGCTCGCATGCGGCCGACGTCAGTTCCTGGCACGGCAGTCACGTCTCCGGTACCGTCGCCCAAGAGACCAACAACGGCCGTGGTCTGGCCGGCCTCGCCTACAAAGCCAAAGTGATGCCGATACGCGTGCTCGGTTCCTGCGGCGGCTTCGGCAGTGATATCGCCGACGGCATTGTCTGGGCCGCAGGCGGCGAGGTGCCGGGGTTGCCGCTCAATACCAATCCTGCCGAAGTCATCAACATGAGCCTGGGCAGCGTATCGCCCGCGACCTGCCCGACTGAGTACCAGGAAGCCATCGATCTTGCCAACAGCAAGGGTGCCATCGTGGTGGTTGCGGCGGGCAACGACAATGCCAACGCTGCCAGCTACACCATGTCTTCCTGCAACAACGTGATCAGCGTCGGCGCCACCGGTATTACCGGTGCCCGTGCCTACTACTCCAACTATGGTGCACGCGTGGATCTGTCTGCGCCGGGCGGTGGCGGCTCAGTCGACGGTAACCCGAACGGCTATATCTGGCAGGTGATGAACGGCGGCGAGAAAGGGCCGGAGCCGAGCAACTGGATTCTTGGCGGCATGGGCGGCACCTCGATGGCATCGCCGCATGTGGCCGCTGCGGTAGCAATGGTGCAGAGCGTGGTGGACACGCCGCTGACCCTGAACCAGATGCGTGACCTGCTGAAGAAGACCGCCACGCCGTTCCCGGTGGCGATCCCAGCCAGTACCCCGATCGGCGCCGGCATCCTCAACATCAACGCCGCATTGGTAAAGGCAACCACGCCGCCATGTGATCCCAACGTGGAGCAATGCGGTCCGGACGCGACCCCCTTGGTCAACAAGATCGCCGTGACCGGCATTGCCGGCAGCAGCGGCAGCGAGACGGTGTACAGCTTCCAGGCCGAGGCCGGCAAGGTATTGACCTTCATGACCTACGGCGGCAGCGGCGATGTGTCGGTGTATGTCCGCTACGACGCGGTGCCGAGCAGCACCGCATTCGACGCCAAATCGACCCGCGCCGGTAACAGTGAAACGGTGCGCTTCAACGCGCCGCAGGCCGGGACCTACTACGTCACTCTGGTGGGAGCGAGCTCCTATAGCGGCGTCAGCTTGGTTGCCCGCCAGTAATTCTGACCTTTGGGTCAGCTTGGAACCCCGGCATTGCCGGGGTTCTTTTTGCGTGGAATGCGGATTCATGTGCACGACCTGCGGGTACGAACTGCTAAAGTTCGGCCAACACAGGAGGATTGCGTGAACGCGGTAGCCCACGACGCCCAACTTGCGCCATCGCCTGCCGACCGCATCGTCACCGAACTGCTGGCGCAGGGCCGGTTGAAAGAGGCGGACCTGCAGCGTGCCCGCCAGCTGCAGCGTGAATCCGGCGGCGACCTGCTTGTATTGCTGGCACGGCTGGGGTTGGTGTCCGAGCGCGACCATGCTGAAGTCTGCGCCAAGGTATTGGGGCTGCGGCTGCTTGCCGCCCGCGAGCTGCCCGAACACCCACCGGAACTGGTGGAGGGTGCCGAGCCGGTGCCGTTGCGCTTCCTCAAGCAGTTCCTGGTGCTGCCGCTGGGTGAGCAGCGCGGGCGCATCCTGTTGTGGATGGCTGATCCCCAGGATGGCTACGCGATCGACGCGATCCGCTTGGCCACCGGCTGCGAGGTGGCGCCGGTGGTCGGCGTGCGCAGCGAAGTGGATGAGTTGATCGAGCGCTGGTACGGACAGGGCCGGACCGCGATGGGCACCATCCTGGAGACCACCGACGGCGAGCTCGCGCCGTTGGACGACATCGAACACCTGCGCGACCTTGCCTCCGAAGCGCCGGTCATCCGTCTGGTCAACCTGTTGATCCAGCGTGCGGTGGAACTGCGCGCATCGGACATCCACGTAGAGCCGTTCGAGAACCGCTTGAAGGTGCGTTATCGGGTTGATGGTGTGCTGGTCGATGGCGAAAGCCCGCCCGTCAATCTCACCGCGGCAGTGATCAGCCGTATCAAGATCATGGCCAAGCTCAATATCGCCGAGCGCCGCCTGCCGCAGGATGGTCGCATCATGCTGCGGGTACAGGGCAAGGAACTGGACCTGCGCGTGAGCACCATGCCAACCGCACACGGCGAGAGCGTTGTGATGCGTCTGCTCGACCGCGAAGCGGTGGTATTTGATTTCCAGCGGCTGGGCTTCAGCGAGGATTTCCTCCCGCAATTCCGTAAGGTGTTGGAGCAGCCGCATGGCATCCTGCTGGTCACCGGCCCCACCGGCTCGGGCAAGACCACCACGCTGTACACCGCGTTGAACCAGCTCAATACCGACAAGGTCAAGATCATCACCGTCGAAGACCCGGTGGAGTATCAGCTGGAAGGCATCAATCAGATCCAGGCCAAGCCGCAGATCGGGCTGGATTTCGCCAACGCCTTGCGCAGCATCGTGCGCCAGGACCCGGACATCATCATGATCGGCGAAATGCGCGATCTGGAAACCGCGCGGATCGCCATCCAGTCCGCACTCACCGGCCATCTGGTGCTGTCCACCCTGCACACCAACAACGCAGCCGGCGGCATCACCCGTCTGCTGGACATGGGCGTGGAAGACTATCTGCTCACCTCCACCATCAATGGCATCCTCGCCCAGCGCCTGGTGCGCAGGTTGGAGCCGACCCATGCGCAGCGCTACCGCGCATCGGACGAGGAAGTGGAACGCTTCGGCCTGCGCCGCTTCCAGCCGCAGGGCGATATCCATCTGTACCGTGCACAGCCATCGGCACAGGCGCCGACCGGTTACCTGGGCCGCACCACCATCGTCGAGTTCCTGGTGATGGACGATGCCTTGCGCAATGCGGTGATGCGCAAGGCCGGCATGGGCGAGATCGAACAGCTCGCGCGCAAGGCCGGCATGCGCACCATGTACGAAGACGGCATCGGCAAGGCCCTGCGCGGCGAGACCACGCTGGAAGAAGTACTGCGGGTGACGGAGGACGCATGAGCCATGGCGTTTACCCGGAGCGGCGCTGCTGATGCCGCGTTACCGTTACAAGGCACTGGATGCCCGTGGCGACCTGCTCGAAGGGCAGATGGATGCGGCCAGCGAAGGCGAGGTGATCGCGCGCCTGCAGGAGCAGGGCCATCTGCCGGTGGAAGCCAAGCCGGCGACCGGCTCGGCATTCGAGGGCGGCGGGTGGAAGCAATGGCGGCAACGCCCGTTTGCAGGCGCCACCCTGGTCCAGTTCACCCAGCAGCTGGCAACCCTGTTGAGCGCCGGGCAGCCCTTGGACCGGGCCTTGTCGATCCTGATGGAAACGCCGGAAGACCAGCGCTCGCAACGGGTGGTTGCCGACATCCGCGACAGCGTGCGCGGCGGCGCGCCACTGTCGCAAGCGTTGGAGCGGCAGCACGGTCTGTTCTCACGCCTGTACGTCAACATGGTGCGTGCTGGTGAAGCTGGCGGCAGCCTGCACGAAACCCTGCAGCGCTTGGCCGATTATCTGGAGCGCAGCCAGGAATTGAAGGGGCGTGTCATCAACGCCCTGATCTATCCAGCCATCCTGCTGGTGGTGGTAGGTCTGGCCCTGTTGTTCCTGCTTGGCTATGTGGTGCCGCAGTTTTCGCTGATGTACCAAAGCCTCGATGTGACCCTGCCGTGGTTCACCCAAGTTGTGCTGGAAGTCGGCCTGCTGGTGCGTAAAGGCTGGCTGGTTTTCATCGTGGTGCCGGCGCTGTTGCTACTGTGGGTGGAACGCAAGCGGCGTGATCCGGTATTCCGTCTGGGCTTTGATACATGGTTGTTGAAGCGGCAGATGATTGGCGGACTGGTTGCCAAACTGGAGAGCGCACGGCTTGCGCGCACGCTTGGCACCTTGCTGCGCAACGGCGTGCCGCTGTTGGCTGGGCTGGGTATTGCCCGCAACGTGCTCAGCAACCGCGCCCTGGTCGCTGATGTGGGTGAAGCCGCCGAGGCAGTGAAGAACGGTGCTGGGCTGGCTTCGTCGCTGGGGCGCAATGGGCGCTTTCCGCGCCTGGCCCTGCAGATGATCCAGGTCGGCGAAGAGTCCGGCACGCTGGAAAGCATGCTGCTCAAGACTGCCGATACGTTTGAGCAGGAGACTGCCCGCGCCATCGACCGCTTGTTGGCGGCGCTGGTGCCGGTGATCACCTTGTTGTTGGCGTCGGTGGTCGGCATGGTCATCATCGCGGTGCTGGTGCCGCTGTATGACCTGACCAACGCCATCGGTTAACCCCTGATTTTTCGCAAAGGATGAAGAAATGAGGCGAACCCTGAAACAACCCATGTCACGCGCACGCCAGGCTGGCATGAGCTTGCTGGAAATCATCATCGTCATCGTGCTGATCGGCGCGGTGCTGACCTTGGTTGGTAGTCGCGTGCTCGGCGGTGCCGATCGCGGCAAGGCCAACCTCGGCAAGACCCAGATCCAGACCCTGGCGAGCAAGGTGGAGAACTACAAGCTCGACACCGGCCGTTTGCCGAGCAAGCTGGAGGATCTGTCCACCCAGCCCGCAGGTGTCGCCGGTTGGCTCGGCCCGTACTCCAAGCCGGCGGAGTTCAATGACCCGTGGGGTAATCCGGTGCAGTACCGGGTGCCGGGCGAGGGACGTCCGTTTGACCTGATCAGTCTGGGCGCCGACGGTCAGCCCGGCGGCGAAAGCTATAACGCCGATATCCGCTACGAATAAGCCGTGATGGTCGCGCCGCGTCTTCCGCTTTCGTTTGCCGCCGCGCGTGCCGTATCCGCGCGGCGCGGCGCAATGCGCGGCATGTCGCTGCTGGAGATGGTGCTGGTGCTGGCACTGGTTGCTGCGCTGGCCTTGATGGCGACAATGGCGATGAGCGGCGGCATGGATGGCATGCGTCTGCGCTCGGCCGGCAAGGCTTTGGCGGCCGAGCTGCGTTACACCCGCACCCGCGCGATCAGTACCGGCGTCGTCCAGCAATTGCAGATCAACCCGGGCACCCGGCGCTGGCAGGGCGCGGATGGCCATCATGGCGAGCTGCCACAGGCGCTGACGGTGAGCTTCACCGGCGCCGGCCAATTGCAGACGCGCAGGGACGAAGGTGTCATACGCTTCTTTGAGGATGGCGCCTCCAGCGGCGGCCGTATCGAACTGCGTGCAGGCAATGCGGTATGGCGTATTGATGTGGCGTGGATCACCGGCGAGGTCAAGGCCGGTCCGCTGCGCGAGGGCGCTGGATGAAGCGCCAACGCGGTTATTCGCTGATTGAAGTGATCGTCGCCTTCGCCTTGCTGGCCTTGGCGATGACGCTGTTATTGGGCAGTCTGTCTGGTGCGGCGCGTCAGGTCAGCATGGCTGACGGCTATGGCCGTGCCGCCTTGCACGCACAGTCGTTGCTTGCACTGGCAGGCGTAGAGGCGCCATTGAGCGCAGGCCGCCAGCAGGGCGAATGGGAGCAGGGCCGCTATCACTGGAGTCTGCAGGTCTCGCCCTATGTGGAGCCACGTCAGCAACAGGCGCGGCTATGGTTGCTCGATCTGCAGGTGCGCTGGGGCGACAGTGCGCAGGAACAATTGCGTTGGCGCACGCTGCGGCTGCGTGGCAACGCGCCGCTGGAGGCGCCGCCATGAAGCGTTCACTGCACCCATGGCGTCCAAGACGTGTGAGTGGCTTCACCTTGATCGAGGTGCTGCTGGCCACTGTGTTGCTCGCCGCCGGCATGGCGCTGGCGTTCGCTGCGGTGCGCTCGACGCTGGCCATCAGCAGCCGTGGTGAGGCGATTGCCAGTGGCAATGAACGCATGCGCGCGGTTGAGGGATTCCTGCGCAGGCGGCTGGTCTCGGCGATGCCATTGCCAATGCAGCGCGATGCGTTGAGTGGCACTGCCAAGGTGTTTACCGGCACGCCGCAGCAGCTGCGATTTGTAGCCAATGTGCCAAATTATCTGGGCCGCGGTGGGCCCTATCTGCACACGCTTGAAGTCAGCGGCAGCGGTGACAAGCAGGAGCTGCGGATCGGGCTGACCCTGCTGCAGAACGGTGAGCTGCTGGAGGAAAATCCACCGCGTGGCAGCGAGCTGCTGGCCGACGATCTTAAGCAGGTGAAGCTGCGCTATCGCGGTACCGATCCGAATACCGGCGCAATGGGCCGCTGGCAGGACCGCTGGGATTCTCCGGGGCGCATGCCGGCCTTGGTCTCCATCGAGATCACCCCCGCAGGTGGCCCGGCGTGGCCGCCGCTGGTCGTCGCATTGCCGCAGCACGGCGTTGCCGGGAGCTGGCGATGAAGATGCGCGGTGCGGCCCTGGTGTTGGTGCTGTGGGTGGTGGCGCTGTTGACCACGGTCATCGCGGCGTTTGCGCTGACTGCGCGGGTCGAGCACCTGCAGGGCCGGGTGACTGGCGACCTTGCCGGAGGTGAGCAGGTCGCCCATGCCGGGATCGATTACGCGCTGTCGCGGATGCGCGCCACCCCCACCCAGCCCAGCTGGCACGCCGACGGGCGCCCTTATCGCTGGCAGTTTGATGGCCATGCGGTGGAGCTGCGTATCGTTGATGAGACCGGCAAGGTTGATCTGAACAAGGCCGATCTGGATCTGTTGCAAGGCCTGCTGCGTGCACTCGGAGTGGCACCGGACAAGGCTTCGCAAATGGCTGGAGCCATCGTCGATTGGCGTGACGTCGATTCGCTGCTGCAGGTCTCCGGCGGCGCGGAAACCGCGGATTATCAGGCCGCTGGCCTGCCTTACGGCGCCAAAAACGCGCCGTTCGACAGCATCAGCGAGCTGCAGCGCGTGCTCGGCATGGAGCCCGCACTTTATGCACAGCTGGCACCGCTGGTGACGGTGTACGGTAATGGCCGGCCCAGTCCACGTTTCGCGGCGGCGCCGGTGCTGACTGCGATGGGGATGGATGCGGCGCTGATCATCGCCCAGCGTGAGCGTGCAGACGGCAGTGCGGGGATGGGCGAAACTTCACCCATGGGAGGTGACAGCGGCACTTATAGTGTGGAAAGCAGAGCGCAGCTGGTAGCCGAGCGGCAAGCGGTGACCCGCGCCGTGGTTCGTCTTAATCCCGGTGCTATGGCCGGTGCGCCGTATACGGTGCTGCAGTGGGAACAGGGAGCGATGTCTAGATGACGGGGTTGCGTGAACGACTGGGGCAGGCAAGCGCTCGCATCTTGCCAGGTGCCAGTGGCTTCTGGGCGTGGTGGACACAGGCGTTGCTGTCGTGGCTACCGTCACGTTGGCGGGCCCTGCTCGGCGTGTCCGATGCACGCTTGCTGCTGGAGCTTGTCGACGGGCAGCTGACCGTATCGCTGTTGCAGAGCGGCCAACGGCAGTTGCTGCAGACGCTGCCTGGCGGCTCGACGCCCAATGCAGTGGACGCGGCCTTGCCTCCGCGCGTTATGGGTCTGCCGCGTTTCGGGCTGTTGTCGGCCAGCGCAGTACTGCGCAAGCCCCTGCGCCTGCCGGCCGCAGCCGAGGCACGCCTGCGCGAAGTACTGGGTTTCGAGATTGACCGGCAAACCCCCTTCAGCACTGCGCAGGTGTATTACGACGTGCGCCTGTTGCAGCGCCGCGATGACGGTCAATTGGATACCGAACTGGTGGTCGCGCCGCGGCCTCTGGTGGACACCTTGCTGGGCCCGGGCGAGGCATGGCAGCAGCAGCTTGACGGTGTGGACGCGGTCGACGCTGAAGGTCAGCCCTTGGGTGTGAACCTGTTGCCGCAGGCGATGCGTAGGCAGCGGCATGACCCCATGCGCCGGCTCAACCGGCTGTTGTTGATCGCCGGCCTGGTGATGATGGTATTGGCTGCATGGCAGCTGCTGGACAACCGCCGCGCTGCGGCCAGACAACTGTCGGTGCAGGTGGATGCCGCCGCAGTGCGCGCACGTGCGGTGGCCGCGCAGCGCCAGCAATTGCAGGATCTGGTCGATGGCCAGCAGTTCTTTACTGCACAGCGTGCCCTGCAGGCTTCTGCCACCGAAATCATCAACGAGCTCAGTCAGCGGCTGGGCGATGACACCTCGCTGGAAAAACTGTCGATCGAAGGCGGGCGCATGCAGTTGATCGGCATGAGCAGCAGTGCCTCCTCGCTGGTCTCCAAGCTGGAGGGCTCCAAGCTGTGGAAGACGCCGTCATTGACCGGCGTGCTGCAGGCTGGCCAAGGTGCCGGGCGTGAACGTTTCACCTTGACCGCAGAACTGCGCGGCCCCAACCAGGAGGCTGCCGATGGCACCGCACCCCCCGCGCCGTGACCGCTGGTTGGCCCTTGGCCTGCTGCTGGCCGTACTGGGCGTGATCTATCTGTTGCTGGTGCAGCCCTTGTGGACCCGGCCGATGCTGGCGGTGGAAGCAGAAATAGCGGCCTTGCAGGAGCGCCAGCAGCGCATCGGCATGCAGTTGCGGCAGGCACCGCAGGTGGCGCAGCGGCTGCAGCAGGCGCAGCAGACGCTGGCCGATCAACCGGGCTTCATGGCTGAAAGCTCGGCCGAGCTGGCTACCTCCAAGCTGGTACAACGACTGGAGGAGGCTGCACGCCTGGCCAGCCCGGATCAGCGCAGCTGTGCGATCAGTGATCGCTCGCCATTGCCGGCCGACAGCACTGGCCGCTTCCCGCGGGTTGCGGTGCAGGCGCGGCTGCGTTGCGGCATGAGCGAATGGATGAGTGTGTTGCAGACGTTGGAAACCGGAACCCCGCAATTGCGCGTGGACCGGCTCGACATCTTGTCCGCGGGCATGGGCGAAGGCGGCGGCGGGCTTGATGTGAGTTTTGAGCTCAGCGGTTACCTGCGCCCCGGCGTAGTCGCAGCGGCCACGGAGGTTGCCAATGCGCAATGACGTAGCGGGCCTGCGCACCTGGTTGCTGGGAGTATTTGCTGGTTGGGCGCTGCTGGTCTGGGCCGCGTGCCTGTTTGGCCTGGGCAGCCGGATTGGCAGCAGCAGTGCCGCGTTGGAAGTGCCGGCCTTGCCAGCAGTGCCGCAGGCTGCGCAGCTGGCAGTTGCCGACAATGGCGAGGCCTTGAGCCGGCCGCTGTTTGCCAGCGATCGTCGGCCGCACCCGTTTTTCATCGGCGAAGCTGGCGAACCGGCAGCAGCCAGTGTGCGCTTGACCGGCGTGTTGATGACGCCAGGTCTGGACATGGCCACCTTAACCACCGAGCAAGGCAAGTCGCTGCGCCTGCGTCTGGGCGGCGAGGTGCAGGACGGTTGGCAGCTGCTGTCGCTACAGCCACGTAGCGCTGTGGTCAGCGGGCCAGCGGGTACGCTGAATCTGGAGCTGCAGGTATTCAGTGGTGGGCCAAAACCGCAGGGGGAAGGCGGCGTAGCGCCTGTACCTGGCAGTCCGCAGCCCATTGCTCAGCCCGTTACCGCGCCCGCCGCGCCGCCGTCAGCCGAAGCGGTTACGCCGTCGGCTGACCAGATCAAGGCGATCCGTGAACGCATCCAGGCCCGCCGCAGGCAGGCACAACAGAATCAGAACGGCAGCCCCGGCAGCCAGAACCCGTAGAGTGAGCGTATGACATCACGCATAGTTGCAGTCAGTCTGCTGATCGGTGCCTTGAGCGGCTGCGTCACCACGCCGTCGCCGGATATCCGCCGCAATGCTGCGCCGGACACACGCACGCCGGCCCCCGGCGAGGCGGCCAGTACCAATCCGTTGAGTATCGAAGAAGCGCCCAAGCCCGACGACAACCAGGGTCGGGCGGTGATCCGCCGTGGCAATGGCACGGTGATCAACCGCGCGGCTGCTTCGGCACCTGCGCCTGCCTTGAGCGCTGCTGGCAATGGCACGGCAGTGTTCAACTTTGAAGGCGAGTCGGTGCAGGCGGTCACCAAGGCCATCCTTGGTGACATGCTCGGCCAGAACTACGTCATCGCCCCGACCGTGCAGGGCACAGTAACCCTGGCCACGCCCAAGCCGGTATCACCGGCGCAGGCACTGAACCTGCTGGAGATGGTGCTGGGCTGGAACAACGCACGCCTGATCTACAGCGGTGGCCGCTACAACGTGGTGCCGGCCGACCAGTCGCTGGCAGGTACGGTTGCACCGAGCACCGCGCCGGCCTCGGCCGCGCGCGGTTATGAAGTTCGGGTGGTGCCGCTGCAGTACATCTCCGCTAGCGAAATGGAAAAGGTGCTCAAGCCCTATGCCAGACCCAGCGCTATTGTAGGTATCGATAGTTCACGAAACGTGATCACCTTGGGTGGTACACGCACCGAGTTGGAAAACTATCTGCGCACGGTCGAGATCTTCGACGTGGATTGGTTGTCGGGCATGTCGGTGGGCGTGTTCCCGATCCAGTCCGGCCGCGCTTCGCAGGTAGCCAATGATCTTGAAAAGGTGTTCGGCGAAGCCAGCAAGACGCCGAGTGCGGGCATGTTCCGTTTCATGCCGCTGGACAACGCCAACGCGGTGCTGGTGATCACTCCGCAGGCACGTTATCTGGATCAGATCCAGCAGTGGCTGGATCGCATAGACAGCGCCGGTGGCGGTGCGCGGCTGTTTTCGCATGAGTTGAAGTACATCAAGGCCAAGGACCTGGCTGAACGCCTGGCCGAGGTGTTCGGCGGCGGTGGCTCGCGCGGCGGCCAAGGTGGGCCGGCCTCGCTCGCCCCCGGCGCCAGCCCGATCAGCCTGCAGGGCGGCGGCACTGTCGATCCTTCGGCTAACGCCGACGATACTTTGGGCGATGGTGGTGGCTCGTTCGGTAAAGACGGTGGCAGCACCAGCACCAGCAACAACGGTATGGGGGAGGGCATGTCCTTGCCGCAACGTAGCTCCGGCAATGGCAGCGTGACCCTGGAAGTGGAAGGCGACCGCGTCGGCGTCTCGGCGGTGGAAGAAACCAACACCTTGCTGGTACGCAGCACCCCGCAGGCCTGGCGCTCGATCCGTGAGGTGGTGGAAAAACTCGATGTGATGCCGATGCAGGTGCATATCGAGGCACAGATTGCCGAGGTCGCCTTGAGCGGTGACCTGAGCTACGGCGTCAACTGGTATTTCGAGCAGGCTGTAAATGCCGCAGTCGACAAAGGTGGAGCTGGCCTGCCGTCGGCGCTGGGGCGCGGCATCTGGGGCGATATCGCTGGCTCGCTGATTCCCGGTGATGGCCAGGGTGGCGGCGGTTTAAGCTGGACCTTCCTCGGTAAAAATGCCGCTGCAGTGATCACTGCGCTGGACCAGGTCACCGACGTACGCCTGCTGCAGACGCCGTCGCTGTTTGTGCGCAACAACGCCGTGGCCACCTTGAACGTGGGCAGCAAGATTCCTGTGTACTCGGTGTCGGTGTCGGGCATCAACGACAACCAGTACGCGCAGGTGCAGTACCTGGAAACGGGCACCATCCTCAAGGTGCGCCCGCGCGTCACCCGTGACGGCATGGTGTTCCTGGACATCGTGCAGGAGGTCAGCTCGCCGGAGGGTAAGGCCGATGACAACGGCAACGTACGCATCAACACCCGCCGCATGAAGACCGAAGCGGCGGTCAATGCCGGTGACACGGTGATGCTGGCTGGCCTGATCGAAGACAGTGCCACCAAGGGCTCGTCCGGTCTGCCCGGGTTGAGCCGACTGCCGGTGATCGGTGGCCTGTTTGGCCGCAAGACCCAAAGCAGTCGACGCAGCGAAGTAATCGTGTTGCTGACCCCGACCATCGTTCGCAACCCGCAGGAAGCGCGTAACCTCACCGACGAATACGGCAGCAAGTTCCGTGCGCTGGATCCGATCAACGCACCGAAGGGTCGCTGAACATGGCGCTGCCGGTCATTTTGTTGCCGGTGGGCGTGGATGACGCGGCGCTCGATGCCTGCCTCGCGGCGTTGGAAAAACACACGCCGGCGGGTACGCCGGTGTGGCTGGCCGATGATGGCCAGAGTGGCCCGCGTGGGCAGGTGGTGATCGAGCACTGGCTGGCGGGCACCCGTCTGCAGGCCGAGTACACACGCCGTCCACGCCCGCTCGGCGAGGCGGCGCATCTGGATCAGATGTTGCAGGCCTGTGGCGACGCCGACGTGGCAGTGCTCGCTCCGGACGCACTGCCTACGGCGGGTTGGTTGCAGCAGCTCAGTGACTGTCTGGCGCGTGATGCCTCCATCGCTACCGCCACGCCGTGGAGCAACGCCGGCGAAGCCGTATCGTGGCCGCGTGCCGGTGAACTCAATCCGATGCCTGCCGATCCGGCCCGGTTGTTGCAGGCCTTGGCGGCAATGCCCTTGCTGCAGCCGGAGCTGCCCTCGGCAGTTACCCATGCGGTGCTGATACGCGGCAGTGCGCGCCGGCGCGCCGGCGGTCTGGATATCCACAGCTACGGTTCGTGGTATGCCGCGCTGGTAGATCTGAGCCTGCGCATGAGTGGGCTGGGCTGGCGCAATGTGCTGTGTGACAACGCCTTTGTCGGCCGCCAGAGTGAAGGCCGGCCGGGCGAGGGCGACATGGAAGTGCTGGCCAATCGCTGGCCGGTATGGACCGCGCGGCTGGCCGCATTCCTGATGAATGACCCGCTTTATGCGCACCGCCAGCAACTGCAGCAGCTATGCGAGCAGGCGATAATGCCGCAAGCCCAGCCCGACCTGTTCGACGCCTGTGCATCCCTTCCAGGCGCGGAGCCGGTGTGAGCGATTCAATTGCGGTGGTGGTGGTCAGTTATGAGAGTGCGAGCACGCTGGATGAGTGTCTGCAGCGGCTGCGTGCGGCCGAGGATGTAACCGAGATACGGGTGGTGGACAACGCGTCACGCGACGGCTCGCTGGCTATCGCGCAGCGCCACGCCTTGGCCGATGCGCGGGTGCGTTTCATCGCCAATCCGGACAATCCCGGCTTTGCCACCGCCTGCAACCAAGGCGCACGCGAATGCCATATGCCGTGGCTCGCTTTCATCAACCCGGACCTGATGGTCGAGCCGCAGACCTTGTCGCAATTGCGTCGCTTGGGCCAGCCTTTGGGCGATTGCCTGCTCGGCGTCGAACAGGTGGACGAGAACGGCGTGGCCGATGCAGCCGTGCGCCGACGCGATCCGGACTTCGCCGCGATGCTGCGCAATCCCGGTGCGGGCTCGCGTCTGGCAGTGGACGTGGATCATTCCATGCCACTGCAGCAGGTGCAGGCCTTGTCGGGTGCCTTGCTGCTGATGCCGCGAGGATTGTTCGACCGCCTGCATGGCTGGGACGATGGCTACCGGCTGCATGCCGAAGATCTGGACCTATGCCGACGCGCGCGTCAGGCCGGGGCGGTGGTGGCCATCGCCAATGATCTGAAGGTGCTGCACGTGCGCGGTGTATCCAGTCGCTCGCGGCCGTTCTTTGTGGAATGGCACAAGCATCGTGGGCTGTGGCGTTACTTCCGCAAGTTTGAAGCCAGCCAGCGCAGCGTGCCGGTGCGCGTAGGGGTGTGGTGCGCGATCTGGGCGCACGCGCTGATGCAGGTGCCTCGGTTGTTGCTGAAGTAAGGCCGGATCTCGCGGCTTTTTTGAGCCAGGCCAGTGGCCCTGGCCGCCGCGCCTGCCACAGACCATGAACAAGTCCCCGCGCCTGCCTGAACCCGGGCCGCCAGCCAGCGCATAATGCAGGGCATGATCATCCAATCCCTGCTCGACACCGACCTCTACAAATTCACGATGATGCAGGCGGTACTGCACCAGTACCCCGGTGCGCTCGTCCAGTATCGGTTCAAATGCCGTACGCCGGGGATTGATCTGGCTGCGTACATGGACGAGATCAGCACCGAGATCGATCATCTGTGTAGCCTGCGCTTCACCGCCGACGAGCTGGAATACATGCGTGGGCTGCGCTTCGTGAAACCGGACTTCGCCGACTTCCTGGGCCTGTTCCATCTGGACCGCAAGTACATCAGCCTGCGTGCATCGGAAACCGTGCCTGGCGAAATCGAGCTGGATATCACCGGCCCGTGGCTGCACACCATCATGTTCGAAGTGCCGCTGCTGGCGATCATCAACGAGGTCTGGTTCCGCAATACCACCACCGCTGACTTCGCCGAGGGCGAGCGCCGCCTGCAGGCCAAGACCGCGTTGCTGCGTGACACCGCCGGGTTCGAGAACTGCCGCATCGCCGATTACGGCAGCCGTCGTCGCTACTCACGGCAGTGGCACGGCACCATGTTGCCGATGCTGCGTGATGCGCTGGGCCCGCAGTTTGTTGGTACCAGCAACGTGTACTTCGCGCGCATGTACGGCATGACCCCGCATGGCACCATGGCGCATGAATATCTGCAGGCCTTCCAGGCGCTGGGGCCGCGTCTGCGCGACTCGCAGGTGGCGGCGTTGGAGTCCTGGGCGCGCGAGTACCGCGGCGACCTTGGCATCGCCCTGTCCGACGTGGTGGGTCTGGAAGCCTTCCTGCGCGACTTCGATATGTACTTCTGCAAGCTGTTTGATGGCGTGCGCCACGATTCCGGCGACCCGGTTGTGTGGGGTGATCGCATGCTCGCCCATTTCAAGGCCAATCGCGTTGACCCAACCAGCAAGGTGTTGGTCTTCAGCGATGGTTTGAACATCGAAAAGGTCATGCAACTGTATGACCACTTCCGTGGTCGCTGCCAGGTCGCCTTCGGTGTTGGCACTCATCTGACCAATGATCTGGGCCCAACGCCGCTGAACATCGTCATCAAGATGGTTCGCTGCAATGGTCAGCCGGTGGCCAAACTCAGTGACTCGCCGGGCAAGAGCATGTGTGACGATCCGGGCTATCTGTCGTATCTGCGCCAGGTGTTTGAACTGGAGCAGTGATGCCCTCGCTTGAGAGCATCACTGTCGGCCGCTGCGATCTGGTTTGAATCAGGGGCGAGCCGCAATCTTGATTGGATCACGGATAGTTAATGACAATCAGGTAGCTGCTCGCCGTTGTTGGCTGGCGCCGTGTATCCACCCGGTACTGCTGCGAGAACACCCGTGCGTCGGAATGTGCAGCAGACTTGGTCAGTGCATGTGTGGCTAGAACGCTATTGCCGTGTGCTGAACTGTCCACCTCCATTGCGGACACACTTACCTCTGCACCCTGCGCTGCCAACGGGCAGCGTTCCAGACGCAGTTGTTGCTGGGCTACGGCAAGACTGGTGTTGCAGCCGGGATCAACGATGCGACCACTGAAGCGGACGGTGCCGGTACTGGCATGTGCCAGTGTGGTGAGCGAAAGCAGTGCCACACCCAGCAGGAAATATCGGGTCATGGCGGTTCTCCGCGTTGAGGGACTTCAGTAAGCACCAATCATCGGTCGACGATAAGAGGCAAATAACCGTTCTGCCCGGACGCATCACGCGTTGATAGTGACCCGCATCAATCTTGATATTGGATTCGCATTCAATGCTTATCGACGTGGATGAAAGTGCTTATCCAACGCGGATAGAAAACCTACTTTTGCGCCGCGCTATCTGTACCCAAATTGATATCAACACATCTGCGGGCTGAACGGTGCCGCTGTCCCTTCGGTGCGGGCGTTCCAAATCACAAATTTTGTGGAGCAAGTCACGCTTTGTGTCGCTAACTTGCGCATCAAGGTCAGTGCGAATGCGACTGGCTTTTACACGGATGCGACGCAAGGATGGGCTTGAGTCCGCGATGTTCCTTGCTTCCTCCGCCGCATCTTAATTCTACAGGGCTGGGTACAAGCAATGCGCACTATCAAAATTCTTTCAGTTCTCGCGTTGGCGGTTGCGTCGTTCGCTGCCAATGCCGTCGATGGGACCATCACCTTCAATGGCGAAGTGACCGACAAGACCTGCACCATCGTCACCCCGCAAGGCAAAGACTTCACCGTAACCCTGCCAACCGTATCGAGCAGTACGCTCGCTGCCGCGGGTCAGGTGGCAGGCCGCACGCCGTTCTCAATCAACCTCTCGCAATGCAATCCAGGCAATGTCGCTACTTACTTCGAGCCAGGCGCCACTGTTGATCTGGGCAGCGGGCGTTTGAACAATGTTGCTGCTGCCAGTGCCGCGACGCAGGTGCAGCTGCAACTGCTGGGTAGCAATAATCTGTTTCTACCGGTGGTAACTGCCGGTGCCGGCAGCACCCAGGCCAACTCGCAGTGGGTGACGGTCAACGCAGGCGGTACCGCGGATCTGAACTACTTCGTTGAGTACTACGCTACCGGTGCTTCGACGCCGGGCGAAGTGACCAGCAGCGTGAAGTACACGATCATCTACAACTGACCCCTCGACGCTTGCATCACCGGCTGGCTGCTGGGTCGGCCGCCGGTGTTTCCTACGGGTGTTCACTCTGTGACCAGGATTCTTTCGAGAACACTGCTCTGCGCCGGTTTGCTGTTTTCCACGCCTTTGCTGGCCGGTGTAGTGGTCAACGGCACACGGGTCATCTATCCGGCGCAGGCGCGTGAGGTGACTGTGCAGGTGGACAACGTTGGCGACGCGCCATCACTGGTGCAGGCTTGGGTGGATGGTGGCGATCAGACGCAGACCGCCGAGAGCAGCGATGCTCCGTTCATGCTGACGCCACCGATCAGCCGTGTCGAGCCAGGCCGTAGCCAGGCGCTGCGTCTGGTGTTCACCGGGGCGGACCTGGCTGCTGACCGCGAATCGGTGTTCTGGCTCAACGTGCTGGATGTGCCGCCTTCGCCGCAGGCTGGTGGGGAAGAACAGAACTACCTGCAGGTGGCGTTTCGCTCGCGGATAAAGCTGTTCTACAGGCCGCGCGGTTTGAAGGGTAGCGCCAACGACGCGCCGCAGGCGTTGCGCTGGCACTACCAAGGTGGGCAATTGCGGGTAAGCAACGCGACGCCTTATCACGTCACTCTGGCAGAAGTGTATGCGCTGGATACCAACGCGGAACGTGTGCTGGAACGGCAAGGGAAAATGATCGGCCCACAGCAGGATCTGCAGTTCGACGTCAGCGGCAAGGTCGAACGCGTGCGCTTCGTCAGCATCAATGATTACGGCGGGCGGGCCGAACATACCGCCAGCGTCGACGCGGGCGGTTGAACCAGAGGCACGGGTGCCAAGGTGGCCGTTGACAAGCAGTCGTGCGCAATCGTCCTGAAGGAATATCAGTGTGATTGAGAGCAGAGGGGGAACATCAGTCCAACCTATTCCTGTACGCAGGCCGATGACGCTTGTGCCGCGTTTGTGCCTGATGGTCGGCACGATATGCCCGCTTACGGTGATTGCGGCGCCAGCTGCAACGGCGAATCTCGGCGAGCAGGTGTTGCTGGCACAAAGTGCAGCTGGCAAGGCGGCCGCGCCCGCGCAGGCGCAGTTCGACTCCGATTTCCTGTCCGGGCAAGGCCAGAGAATTGATCTATCGGCATTTACCAGTGGCAATCCGATGGTGGCCGGCGCCTACCGGGTGGATATTTACGTAAACGGCAGTTGGCAGGGGCGCCGCGATCTGCAGTTCAAGGCCGATTCGGAAGGCGTGGTTGGTGCCTGTCTTGGCATCGCCCTGTTGGAGGAACTAGGTGTGGACACCGGGCTGCTGCAGACCGGGCTGCAAGCGCCCGCTGTTGCTGATGCGGCTGATTGCGTGCAGGTACAGCAGCGCATTGCCAACGCCTTTGGCAGTTATGACAGCGCCGCTCTGCGCTATGACTTGAGCATCCCGCAGGCGTTCATGCGTCGGGAGGCGCGCGGCTACGTCAATCCAGCATTGTGGGACCGTGGCGTCAACGCAGCTTTCATCGGTTACAGTTTCAACGCGATGGATAGTGATATCCGCCTGCCTGGTGGCAGCCGCAATCGCAATGCCTACCTCGGTTTGAACATGGGCTTGAATCTTGCTGGTTGGCAGCTGCGGCAGGATGCAAATCTGACCTGGAACGAGGCGGATGGCGATGGCAGCCATTGGCAGCGCATCGCAACGTACGCTCAACGCGGCTTCCCGCAGGTGCGTGGGATGCTGACCATTGGCGAGGCTTTCAGCAACGGCGAGTTGTTCGATTCGATCGGCTATCGCGGTGTCAGTCTGGTCAGCGATGACCGTATGCTGCCAGATTCGCTACGCGGCTACGCGCCGGTGGTACGTGGCATTGCTGAAACCAATGCGCGGGTGGAGATCCGCCAGAACCAGCAGTTGATCTACTCGGCCACCGTATCGCCTGGCAATTTCGTCATCGAGGATCTCTACCCGACTGGCTATGGTGGTGATCTGGAGGTCACGGTGATCGAGGCCGATGGACGGCAGCGGGCGTTCAAGGTGCCATTCGGCTCGGTGCCGCAGATGCTGCGTCCAGGTGTGTCGCGCTATGCGCTGACTGCGGGGCAGGTACGTAACGAGCGTCTGCTCGACGAGCCGTGGTTGTTGCAGGCGACGTATCAGCGGGGTGTGGGCAATCAGCTGACGTTATATGCCGGTAGCGCACTGAGCGAAGGCTATACGTCGGTGTTGTATGGCGCGGGTGTGGCAACGGCGCTGGGAGCGTTCGCAGCCGATGTCACCCATGCACGTACCCAGCTGCAAAGGGCTGGCAGTCGCCAAGGCACAAGCCTGCGCTTGAGCTACAGCACCTTGTTCGGCGATGCCGGCACCAATCTGACCTTGGCTGCTTATCGGTACTCGACGCGCGGTTTCTACGGGTTGCAGGACGCCTTGTACGCGCGCGATGCCATCGATAGAGGCTTTGCAACGCTGCCAACTGGACGCCAGCGCAGTCAGTTCCAGCTCACATTGAACCAGCCACTGGGGCAGCGTTGGGGGGCGTTGTATCTGACTGGCGCGGTGCGTGATTTCTATGATCTTCCCGGCACCAGCACGCAGTACCAGTTGGGGTACAACAATGCCTGGCGGTCACTCAATTTCGGTTTCTCGGCGTTGCGCACCGAGGATGGGCTGTTCGGCAACAAGGACACGCAATATCTGTTGAGCATCAGCATGCCGCTGGGCCGCAAGGCGGGGCCGTTGTCGGTCAGCGCGGACCTGGGCATGCGTGATCAAGGTGGCTATGACAGCAGTCGCCTTGGCATCACTGGCAGTGCGGGCGTGGACAACAGCCTCAGCTACGGCGTGACCTTGTCAGACAGCCGCGATGGCGGTAGTAGTGCCGCGGCCAATGCCAGCTATCAGGGGCGCTATGCGGCGTTGAATGCCTCCTACGGTTACTCCAACGACTTCCGTCAGTTCTCTGTGGGCGCGACCGGTAGTCTGGTTGCCCATGCTGGAGGGGTGACGCTGACGCCTCAGCGCGGCGACACCTTGGTGGTGGTGCAGGCCGATGGTGCGCGTGATGCACGCTTGACCAACGCCAGTGGCGTACGCATCGATGGCCGTGGTTTCGCGGTTGTGCCGTATGCAGCGCCTTACCGGCTCACCACGGTAACGCTGGACCCGCAGGACATGTCGCGTGAGGTGGAGCTGGAGAGCAGCAGTCAATCGGTGGCGCCGTATGCCGGTGCGATCAGTTTCCTGCGCTTTGATACCCGCAAAGGCCGAGCTGTACTGATCCAAGTACGTGGCGCAGATGGCTCGGTGCTGCCGTTCGGCGCGCAAGCCAAGGATGCACGCGGCCAGCCGGTTGGCATGGTCGGCCAGGCCGGGCGCTTGTATATGCGTAGTGAGCTGGAGCGCGGTCATCTGCAGCTTGCCTGGGGCGAGGCGGAAGATCAGCAATGTGGTATCGACTATCAGTTGCCTGCGGTTACTGATGCGTCGCCGATGGGTTTCATCAAGGTGGAGGCAACATGTCGTTGATCAATTTTTTGTGGCGCAAACCCCTTTTTGTTGCCTGTGCGGTCGTGGGTTCATGGATAGCGCTACCCGCGCACGCCAGGTGTGCGCTTACTTCGCCTGCTTTCCTGCCGCAGGATGTACAAATGGACATGGGGCAGGTGGTGATCCTGCCTAGCCTGCCGATAGGTGGGCTTATCAAGGAGTTGGTGGTCGGCATTGATCAGCGCGACAGCGTGGCCGGATGTACGAATGGTGGCAGTGCCATTGGGATTTACAACAATGCCAGGCAGCAGGTGCCGGTGCCCGGCTTCAAAGACGTCTACGCGACGGATGTTGCCGGCATAGGTATTCGCGTCTATCGCGACTCTGGACAGATCCAGACGTACTATCCGCATACGCTGGTGCTCAACGGCAGTAGTGCTGTGAACCTGGCGGGAGGACGATTCCGCGTGGAGTTGATCAAGACCGCGGCTATCACCGGGTCCGGCTTGATCGCACCCAGCGGTAGATTTACCACCTATTACTATGACGGTGATGGCGCCAGCAAGCCCGTGTTGATTTCGACCTTCAAAGGTTCTGGAACTACCGTGGTCAACCCGACCTGTTCGGTGCAGGCGGGCAGCCGCAATATCGTGGTCGAGTTCGGATCGGTACCTGCCAGCACCTTTACCGGCGTGGGTACGCGCGCGATCAATCGCGACTTTGATATCCGCTTGGATTGCCAGGGCAGCAATGTCGCGCAGTATCAAAGCCGGATCGGGATCCGGGTGGATGCGCTCCAGGACAGTTCCAACCTGCCGGGCGTATTGCCGCTGACTGTTGCTGCGGGTGCGGCTGGTGGCATCGCGATCGAGCTGGTACAGCGCAATGGCATTGCCGAGAAAGCGGTGCGGTTTGCCGAGAACATTGATCTTGGCGCCAGCGTGGCCGGTGCCAGCACCATGAGCCTGCCGTTGCGCGCCCGCTACATCCAGACCCGGGCGGGCAGGGTGACTCCCGGTAAGGCCAACGGCACGGCGACGTTCACCATTCAATACAACTAGGGCGGCATCGAACTGGCGCCGGCTGCCGCGGATTTCCATCCGCAGCCTCCGGCGCGCATGCTCGGCGGTGGCCTTTGCGAGCGGCGAAACCGCTGCAGGGCGCTCTATCGGATAAGGGTTCCCCGTGGCGATGGCGAAGATTCTCCGCCTCGTTCTAGAATGCTGGCTTGCCATCAAGAGGGCGATGCATGGGGATGCACGTCGACACCACCTGTATCAATTGCGATCGCGTAGCCGGCGGTCCTGAGCAGAAGTATTGCCCGAACTGCGGGCAGCCGACTCCGGTGCACCGGATTGATTGGCATTTCCTGAGCCATGAGCTGGAGCACAGCGTGCTGCACATGGACCGGGGCATTCTGTATTCGCTCAAGCAGTTGATGCTGCAGCCGGGCCGATTGCTGCGTGACTATATCGAAGGGCGGCGTGGTAATCAGGTCAAGCCGCTGCTGCTGATCACGATGATGGCGGCGGCGGTGGTGCTGTTGAATCGCCTGATTGCCGGCGGCAGTATGATGGATGTTGGTGCAAGCGAAGCAATGGCAGCCGCACAGGCAGTGCCTGCCGAGGTGATGAGGGTGATGGCGGCCTATCGCACGGTCGGGGCCTGGGTCGATTCCCATTTTGCCGCGTTCACACTGATGTTGCTGCCAATTGAAGCGCTGGTGTTCTGGCAGGTGTTCCGTCGCTACAGCCAGTTGAACTATCCCGAATGGCTGGTGATGATCACCCTGCTGACCGTGCAGGTATTCGTGATCTGGTCGGTGCTGGTGTTGCTGCACCGCTGGTTGCCGCACGCACAGCTCATGGCGGCGTTGCTGGGCATGATCTACAACGTCGTTTCGTTGCTGCAGTTCTTCCAGGATCGACCTGTGTGGTCGACGGTATGGCGGGCCGCGGTATCGCTCGCGGCGTTCTCGTTGATCAGTTCGTTTGCGGTCATGGCTGCTGCGCTGGTCGTGATGCGGGTCGGATGACCCGCTCACGCCTGCGTTGAGCGGGGCCTGCGCTCACTCCAGCGCGTAGCGCAGCACAAATAGACTTGCCACCAGCCACACAGCCGGGTGCACTTCGCGCCAGCGGCCGGTGCCTGCCTTCAATGCCGCGTAGGCGATGAAGCCGAAGGCCAGGCCGTTGGCGATGGAGTAGGTGAATGGCATCGCCAGCGCACACAGGGCGGCCGGTACCGATTCGGTCAGGTCATCCCACTTCACTTCGACCAGCTCGCGCAGCATCAGCCCGGCGACGAACAGCAGCGCCGGCGCGGTGGCATAGGACGGCACCATCGCCGCCAGTGGCGAGAACAGAAGCGCGGCCAGGAACAGCGCGGCAACCACCAGCGCGGTCAGGCCGGTACGGCCGCCCACCTGCACGCCGGAGGCGCTTTCGGCAAAGGCGGTGGTGGAGCTGGTGCCCAGCAGTGAGCCGGCGACAATCGCACTGCTGTCGGCGAGCAGGGCGCGGCTGAAGCGCTTCTTGCCATCTTCCAGCTTCAGCAGCCCGGCGCGGCCGAGTACGCCGTACAAGGTGCCGGTGGCATCGAATACTTCCACCAGCACGAACACCAGCACCACCTGCAGCAGCACCGCCAGCGGCGCGCCGCCGTCGTGGTGCAGCAGACCGGGCAGGTCGAGCTGCAGGAAGGTCGGGGCCAGGCTTGGCGGCAGTGAGACGATGCCCTGGTACTGCACTGAGCCGATCGCCCAGCCAATGCCGGTGACGGCGAGGATGCCGATCAGGATCGCGCCGCGTACCTTGCGCGCTTCCAGGATGGCGATCAGCAGGAAGCCAGCCAGTGCAAGCAGCGGTGGCGCCGTGTTGAGCGGACCCAGGGTCAGCATGGTGTCCTGGTTGGCGACGATCACGTTCGACTTCTGCAACGCGATGATGGCCAGGAACAAGCCGATGCCCGCGACAATAGCCGAGCGCAGCGAGGCGGGGATGCCGGCCACCAGCCAGGCGCGGATGCCGGTCAGTGACAACACCCAGAACACGATGCCGGAAATGAACACCGCTGCGAGCGCTTGCTGCCAGGGCAGCCCTGCAGCACCGACCACGGTGAAGGCGAAGAACGCATTCAAGCCCATGCCCGGCGCCATGCCGACCGGATAGTTGGCTGCCAGCGCCATCACTGCCGAGCCGATTGCTGCCGCCAGGCAGGTCGCCACGAATACTGCGCCCGGGTCCATGCCGGTGGTGCCGAGGATTTCCGGATTGACGAAGACGATGTAGGACATCGTCAGGAAGGTGGTGATACCGGCCAGCACCTCGGTGCGGACGCTGGTGCCGTGCTGTTGCAGTTTGAAGATTCGGTCGAGCAGGGACATGGGGGAATTCCGTGGGTTGCAGGCTGTGTCCTCTCGCTGGGCGGGAGAGGGGGCCGGAGGCGGGAGCGGGGCGTGCTGCCATCCGTCGCAGGAACCGAAAACGGAGTCCTGCCTTTTCTTCTCCCGCGTGCGGGAGAAGGTGCCCCGAAGGGGCGGATGAGGGGGAGCTTCACCCGCTCTTCAGCTCTTTGAGCTTTTCTGGCCAAAGCAAACGATGCCAGTTTCCTGCACAGAGCTTGCCCTCACCCCAACCCCTCTCCCGTGAACGGGAGAGGGGCTTCAAAGCGCATGGCGCGCTGTCCAGCGCCGTCGTCAAAAGCAGACGGCCGCACTGGGCGGCCGTCTGTCGGGTATTACTTCAGCGCCTTGAAACGCAGGCGCTTGGGACCGGCATTGTCGCCGAGGCGACGCTTCTTGTCGTCCTCGTACTCGCGGTAGTTGCCCTGGAAGAACTCGACGTGCGAGTCGCCTTCGAAGGCAATGATGTGCGTGGCGATGCGATCCAGGAACCAGCGGTCATGCGAAATGACGAAGGTGTTACCCGGGAACTCCAGCAACGCATCTTCCAGCGCACGCAGGGTTTCGATGTCCAAGTCGTTGGACGGTTCGTCGAGCAGCAGCACGTTGCCACCCTGCAGCAGGGTCTTGGCCATGTGCAGGCGACCACGCTCACCACCGGACAGCGAGCCGACCATCTTCTGCTGGTCTTGCCCCTTGAAGTTGAAGCGGCCGATGTAGGCGCGCGACTGGATCTCGACACCGTTGATGTTGAGGATGTCCAGGCCGCCAGCGATTTCCTGGAACACGTTGTGGTTGCCCGTCAGCGCGTCGCGGCTCTGGTCGACGTAGGACAGCTTGACGGTCGGGCCGACCACGATCTCGCCCGAATCCGGCTTTTCCTGGCCAGTGATCATCTTGAACAGGGTCGACTTACCGGCACCGTTCGGACCGATGATGCCGACGATGGCACCCGGCGGGATGATCATCGACAGGTTGTCGAACAGCAGGCGCTCGCCGAACTTCTTGGAGACGTTCTTGAACTCCATCACCGAGTTGCCCAGGCGCTCGCCCGGCGGGATGAAGATTTCATTGGTCTCGTTGCGCTTCTGGTAGTCAACGCTCTGCAGCTCTTCCAGGCGGGCCAGACGGGCCTTGCCCTTGGTGCGGCCACCCTTGGCGTTCTGGCGCGACCATTCCAGTTCCTTCTGGATCGCCTTCTGGCGGGCCTTTTCCTGGTTGTCTTCCTGCTTCAGGCGCTCGTCCTTCTGCTCCAACCACTGGGTGTAGTTACCCTTCCACGGAATGCCGCGGCCGCGGTCAAGTTCCAGGATCCACTCGGCGGCGTTGTCCAGGAAGTAGCGATCATGGGTGACGGCCACCACGGTGCCGGTGTAGCGCGCCAGGAACTGCTCCAGCCATTCCACCGACTCGGCGTCCAGATGGTTGGTCGGTTCGTCGAGCAGCAGCATGTCCGGCTTCTGCAGCAGCAGGCGGCACAGTGCCACGCGGCGCTTTTCACCGCCGGACAGGTTGCCGATCACCGCGTCCCACGGCGGCAGGCGCAGGGCGTCGGCGGCCACGTCCAGCTGGTTCTCCAGCGTGTGGGCATCGCCAGCGGCCAGGATGGCTTCCAGCCGTTCCTGTTCCTTTGCCAGTGCATCGAAGTCGGCGCCTTCCTCGGCATATGCGTCGTAGATCTTGTCCAGCGCAGCCTGGGCCTGCAGCACTTCGCCCACGCCTTCCTCGACCGCTTGACGCACGGTCTGGGCCGGGTCCAGACGCGGTTCCTGCTCCAGGTAGCCGACCTTGATGCCAGCCTGCGGGCGGGCCTCGCCCTCGAAATCGGTGTCCACGCCGGCCATGATCTTCAGCACGGTGGACTTGCCGGCGCCGTTCAGGCCCAGCAGGCCGATCTTGGCACCGGGGAAGAACGACAGCGAGATGTCCTTGATGATCTGCCGCTTGGGCGGGACCACCTTGCTGACGCGGTTCATGGTGTAGATGTATTGCGAGGACATGACGTCTCCGTAGCGCACGCCTGCGCCCGGTCCAGATAAGGACAAGGCCCAAGGCAAAAGGGAATCCCCCATTATAACCGGAACCCCGGCATGGCCGCCGGAGGTGATTGGGGCGCTTGCTGCTTTATGAATGGGAAAGGCCGTAACCGTTTCCAGCCGGAAACCGTTCAGATCAAGTGAGCATTATGGAAACCGTCCACCAACCCAGTGAGGGCCACCCATGAAGATGAACCGCTTTGTTGTCGCTGCGATGACCACCGTATTGGCGTTAGGTGCCACCGCCCCGGCCTTTGCGGCGGGTGACCGTGACGACCACGACCGTGGCCGCCACGGCTGGGACGACCGCGGCAGGGGCCATGATCGCGGCCGTGGTCACGGTCATGACCGTGACGACCGCCGTGATGACCGCCGCCATTACAGCAACGGCTACCGCGAGGGCTACCGCGATGCCCGCCATAACGACCGTCGTTACAACGACCGCCGCTATTACGCGCCGCCGCGCGTGGCCTATCGCCCCTACGGCTTTGAGCGAGGCCACCGTTACAGCAACTACTACGGCGGCCCGGTCTATGTGGTCAACGACTACAACCGTTACCACGTGCGTCGTCCGCCTTACGGCCATCGCTGGATCCGCGACGACCGCGGCAACATGCTGATGGTGGCCATCGCCACCGGCATCATCGCCGACATCGTGTTCAATCATTGAGCCAACGCGGCAGCTGGCTGAAGTAAGAAAAGGCGCATCCTTGGATGCGCCTTTTCCGTTTCAGCGGGTGTGTTCAGCGGACGTGGCTCATTCCGGCTGCCGGCTTAGGCAGTCCATTCCATCCAGCTGCGTGCAGATGCCACGAGGAAGAGTGATGCCGGTGCCAGTGGAAGAGGGCGAAGGCAGGACGCTGGGCCGCCTGGCTGGCGGGGCATCATTGCGGCCGACAACCACCGCACGAGCCAGTTCTGCTGCGGCCTCCGCCGTTACGCCAACTACCTGCAGGCTGCCGTTCTGGTAGCTGATGTCGTAATTGCTTAAGCCGGTGCCTTGGGCATCGCTGGCGAGAATGGCGTACGCGCCAGGCTGGGCGTTGACGTTGTTGCCATCGCTGAACAGTGAAACGCTGTCGATACTGTCGCCGTTGAGCAGGCCACTGCTGCGGTAGCCATCGAGTGCCAACAGTTGACCAATGCGCTTGCTGGTGTTGTTGGCACTAATGGTCAGCCCGGCCTTGCCGATCGACAACGTGCCGTCGACATAGGTGATGTCGTAGTTGGACAAGCCGCTGCCATCGGCATTGCTGGCGGTGATGGTGTAGTTGCCGACATTGGCAGTAGCGGCACTGCCGGTGCTGGTCAGGTCAACGCCGGTGAGGGAATCACCGTTGAGCAGCCCCTTGCTGCTGAAGCCATTGAAGCCGCCGCTCTGGCCATAGGTCTTGCTGCCATTGCCAGCGGTGATGGTCAGCCCGGCCTTGCCGATCGACAACGTGCCGTCGACATAGGTGATGTCGTAGTTGGACAAGCCGGTGCCGTCGGCATTGCTGGCAGTGATCGTGTAGTTGCCGACGTTGGCGGTGGCGGCACTGCCGGTGCTGGTCAGGTCAACGCCGGTGAGGGTATCGCTGTTGAGCAGCCCCTTGCTGCTGAAGCCATTGAAGCCGCCGCTCTGGCCATAGGTCTTGCTGCCATTGCCAGCGGTGATGGTCAGCCCGGCCTTGCCGATCGACAAGGTGCCGTCGACATAGGTGATGTCGTAGTTGGACAAGCCGCTGCCATCGGCATTGCTGGCGGTGATGGTGTAGTTGCCGACATTGGCAGTAGCGGCACTGCCGGTGCTGGCCAGATCAACGTCGGTGACGGCATCACCGTTGACCAGTCCCTTGCTGCTGAAGCCGTTGAAGCCGTCGTTCTGGCCGTAGGTCTTGCTGCCATTGCCAGCGGTGATGGTCAGCCCGGCCTTGCCGATCGACAACGTGCCGTCGACATAGGTGATGTCGTAGTTGGACAGACCGGTGCCGTCGGCGTTGCTGGCAGTGATGGTGTAGTTGCCAACATTGGCGGTGGCGGCGGAGCCATTGCTGCTCAGGTCGACCGAGGAAACGGTGTCGCTGTTGAACAGACCATTGCTGCTGAAGCCTGCGAAGCCACCGGTCTGACCATAGGTCTTGCTGCCATTGCCAGCGGTGATGGTCAGCCCGGCCTTGCCGATGGATAGATTGCCGTCGACATAGGTGATGTCGTAGTTGGAAAGTCCGGTGCCATCAGCATTGCTTGCGGTGATCGTGTAGTTACCGACATTGGCGGTGGCGGCGGAGCCATTGCTGCTCAGGTCCACGCCGGTGAGGGTATCGCTGTTGAGCAGCCCATTACCGCTGAAACCATTGAAGCCGCCGCTCTGGCCATAGGTCTTGCTGCCATTGCCGGCGGTGATGGTCAGCCCGGCCTTGCCGATGGATAGATTGCCGTCGACATAGGTGATGTCGTAGTTGGACAGACCGGTGCCATCAGCGTTGCTGGCAGTGATGGTGTAGTTGCCGACATTGGCAGTAGCTGCGCTGCCGTTGCTGGTCAGGTCCACGCCGGTGAGGGTGTCGTTGTTGAGCAGCCCATTGCCGTTGAAGCCATTGAAGCCGCCGCTCTCGCCATAGGTCTTGCTGCCATTGCCGGCGGTGATGGTCAGCCCGGCCTTGCCGATGGACAAGGTGCCGTCGACATAGGTGATGTCGTAGTTGGACAGACCGGTGCCGTCGGCATTGCTGGCCGTGATGGTGTAGTCGCCGACGTTGGCGGTGGCGGCACTGCCGTTGCTGGCCAGGTCGACCTTGGTGAGGCTGTCGCCATTGACCAGCCCGTTTTCGTTGAAACCATTGAGGCCGCCGCTCTGGCCATAGGTCTTGCTGCCATTGCCGGCGGTGATGGTCAGCCCGGCTTTGCCGATAGCCAGCACACCATCGACATACGTGATGTTGTAGTTGGACAGGCCGGTGCCATCGGCGTTGCTGGCCGTGATCGTGTAGTTGCCGACATTGGCAGTGGCTGCACTGCCGGTGCTGGCCAGGTCTACGCCGGTGAGGGTGTCGCCATTGACCAGCCCATTTTCGATGAAGCCATTGAAGCCGCCGCTCTGGCCATAGGTCTTGCCGCCATTGCCGGCAGTGATGGTCAGCCCGGCCTTGCCGATCGACAAGGTGCCGTCGACATAGGTGATGTCGTAGTTGGACAGACCGGTGCCGTCGGCATTGCTGGCCGTGATGGTGTAGTTGCCGACATTGGCGGTAGCTGCACTGCCGTTGCTGGACAGGTCCACGCCGGTAAGGGTGTCGCTGTTGAGCAGCCCGTCGCCGCTGAAGCCATTGAAGCCGCCGTTCTGGCCGTAGGTCTTGTTGCCATTGCCGGCGGTGATGGTCAGCCCGGCCTTGCCAACCGACAAAGTGCCGTCGACATAGGTGATGTCGTAGTTGGACAAGCCGGTGCCGTCGGCATTGCTGGCAGTGATCGCGTAGTTGCCGACATTGGCGGTGGCTGCAATGCCATTGCTGGCCAGATCAACGCCGGTGAGGGTGTCGCTGTTGAGCAACCCATTGCCGCTGAAGCCATTGAAGCCGCCGCTTTGACCATAGGTCTTGTTGCCATTGCCGGCAGTGATGGTCAGCCCGGCCTTGCCGATCGACAAGGTGCCATCGACATAAGTGATGTCGTAGTTGGACAGGCCAGTACCAACAGCGTTGCCGACAGTGATCGCGTAGTTGCCGGCATTGGCGGTGGCTGCAATGCCATTGCTGGTCAGGTCAACGTCGGTGAGGGTATCGCCGTTTACCAGCGTGTCGCTGCTAAAACCGTTGAAAGTGCCGATCTGACCATAGGTCTTGCCAACGCTGTTGGCGGTGATGGTCAGGGTTCTGGGGTCGATACTCAACTGTCCACCGACAAAGTTGAGCGCATAGCCGGAGATGCCGGTGTTCAGGCTGCCTTGGTTGATGTCGATCTGATACGGCGAACTGCTCACGCCAGCCGTACCTGCGACACCTGCTGAACTCAGTAGCGGTGCACCGGCGATCAGGTCTTCAATGACATCGGCGTTGTAGGCACCCAGCACCCCGACCATGGCGCCGCTGATGCTATAGGCGTTGTCCAAACGCAGGTTGTCGCCATAGATCTTGCGCAGGTTGGATGCCTGTACCGTCAACGTGGGTTGCCATGCGAACAGGTAGCGATTTCCTGACGCTGTGGTGCCAGCGAAGGCAGCGGTGTTCCAGATGGCACTGTTGGCGCTGTCGAGATTTCCGAAGGTATGCGGTGACGTTGGCGACTTGAGGTAGATGTTCCAGCGGCCTTTGCCGTTCAACTGAATCGCATTGGCACCGTAGCGGTTGTCGAACACGCCATCCGTGGAAAGATCCACGCTGTTGGCAGTGATCTGACCGGTCAATCGCAGATCTCCAGCAGTGCGGGCTCCCAGATAGCCGACCTCGGATGTACCAAGCAAAAGCGCGGTCGAACTGATGATGCTTGCGTTTGCTGCCCGCACTGACACTACGCCACCAAACGCGTTCTGCCCATTGTCCAGCTTTACGTTGCCGATGGCATTGAGCTGACTACTGCCGGTAACGCCCAGGCGAGCGCTCTGCAGGATGGAGCTGCCGCTGACCGCACCGAGGTCTCCCCGGATTGCGACATCGTCGAAAACAATCCCATTCGCCGATAGCGTGGTATTCCCCGCAATGCTGTTGCTGATCGTCAGAGTATTGCCGGCAGTAGCACCCAGACTGCCAAGCACGGCATTGGATACGGAGATACTGCCGGCACTGTGCAGCGTGGCCGCACCGTCCACTACCAAGGACCCGGTCTGGGTGATCGATGCGCCGCTTGCGCCCAGATTGCCGCCGATGTCCACGTTGTTGGCCGTCAGCGCGCCGCTGCCTGCAGCAAGCGTGGCATTCTCAGCGACCACCATATCTGCAACATCGAGACCAGCACTACCGGCCGCGTCCAGGCTCCTCACGGCGGGGCCGTCAAGCATCAGAAGACCCATAGAGCGGATGGTCGCCGCCCCTCCCGATAGATACACCGGACCGGCGAATAAATTGCTGCTGTTGCCGAAGCCAATCCGCCCTGTGCCCGCCGAAATACGAGTAACCCCGCCCACCTGGGTGCGACCGGAATTCTGCACGATATCGCTATTGGTACTGGTAAACGTTCCAGCTCCAGCAGCGGCAACGTTGCCCGACAGGTCGATGCCCTGACTACCCAGCAGATCCAGGTCTGCGCCCGCCAACGCAACCTGAGTGATCAACTGGCCACCATTGGCTGCCAGCGTAAGGTTGGCAGTGCCCGTATCCACATCGCTGCCGGTCAGCGATAAACCTTTCGCCGAGACCAGGCTGACCGCAGAATTGGCCCCGTTGTGCAACTGCGTCACCAGCAGATCACTGGCGGATTTGACATCAATCGTCGTGCCTGACAACGCGAGCGCGCCACCAAACGCGTTGTGCCCATTGCTCAAGGTAATGTCGCCAGCGGCATTGAGCTGGCTGGTGCCGGTGACATTCAACGCTCCGCTCTGCTGGATGAAACCGCCGCTGACTGCCCCAAGCTTGCCGTGGATCGTGGCATCGTCGAAGACGATCCCGTTACCAGACAGCGTGGCATTGCCAGCAATCGTGGCATTGCCAAGGCTCAGGCTGCCGTTTGCAGTTGCAGAAAGACTGCCTGCCTGCACAACGTCCAGATCAAGCGCGGATGCGCTGGCTATCTGAACCGCGCCACCGTCCAGCGATACCACGCCATCAAAGCGGTTGCCGCTGTTGCTCAGATTGATGTTGCCCTGTGATGCGAAGCTGGCCGTTCCCCCAACGCCATAGGCAGCGGTCTGGGTGATATCGGCGGCAGTATCCACGGAAAGGTTGCCGGTTGTGGCGATGCCTTTGGCATTCAGCGATGCGCCACGCACGGTAAACGAGTCCAACGCAGTGGTCGCGCCAACATGGTCACCGATAGTCACTGCACCGGTAGCAGTGATGTCCAGCGCATGCGTACCGTTGATCGCCCCCGCAAAGGAAACAGACCCCGCATCCACGGCCACATCATTGGTCAACAAAACAGGACGATTGAACACGGCGCTGGTATCGACGCTTACATTGCCTCCCAGCGTGGTGATACCGCCGCCTTGTACCAGCAGACTCTGCACATCGACCGCGCCGCCGAACGTGGTGCCGGCACCACCAGTTGCGGTCAGTGCCCAAGGCCCGACAACGGTACTGCCGAATGTCGTTGTGCCGTTCTGGCTGCGCACGCTGGTGAGTGCTTTCAGGTTGACCGCATCATTGAAGGCAACGTTGCCACTGGCGGTGACCCCGCCACCCAGCTCGGTAGTGCCGGCTGCATCTGTCGTCAGCGATGTCAGTGCGCTGGCCCCTCCTACCGTGCCACCAAAGCGGGTGACACCGGCTGTATTGACCCGCAGTGCATAGCCACCGTCGATGCTGCCGCCGAATCCGATACCCGCTCCGCCGGTGCTGGCAAGGGTCACGTCCTTGGTCAGCACCACTGGAGCGTTGTACTGCTGTGTGCCGCTGGTCGTTACCGATGTCCCCAGCAAGCCGAGCGCAGCACTGTCGACCTGCAGGCTGGTCAGTGCATTGTTTGCCCCGATCGATCCGACGCGCACCGTGCCATTGCCTGCATTCAGTGCCAATGCGTGCGCACCATCCACACCTGCCATGGTTATGTCGCCTTGCAAGCTGGTCAGGTTGCTGTCGCCGTTCAACTGCAGCGCGCCGTTGAACACCTGCGCGCCCCCCGTGGTTACTGCGCTATCGATGGCTGCGGGGCCGGACACCGTCAGGCTGGAGAGCGCTGTCGATTGACCTACATCTCCAGCAATGCGGACCGCGACATCGGACTTCAACGCAAGTCCCCATTTCCCATCAATGCTACCGGCGATGTCGATATCTCCCCGCGCTTCCAGCGAGGTGTCACGCGTCAGACCAAGTGCGCCGACGTAGCGTTGGTACCCTGTCGTGGTTATGTTGCTGGTCAGCTGGAGTTGGGATGCCCTCGCCTCCAGATTGCTCGCACTGACGCTGCCCAGTGTGAGCAGGTTGCCTGCATTGATAAGGATGTTGCCGCCGTTCAGATCGACACGGCCGCCAAACCTGTTGAGGGCGCCCAATGTGATGTTGCCGGCACCAGCGGCGAATGTACTTGCACCCGAAACGTCCAGCGCCCTGAACTGGTTGATGGAAGAGCCGGAAGCCTCAAGCCCGCCGCCATCGGTGACCGTAATGGAACCCAGCGACACTACGGACCCGCCAAGACTGGCGCCACCGCTGCCGATGCTGGCGTCATCCAGTGTCAGCGCGCCAAAGGCGCGTGCGACCAAGCTAGTCGCTTGGGCCCGACTGATGTCCAGCGCTGTGCTTGCAATGATGGAGACTGTAGTGCCGTCGAGCGCTACTTTGCCTTTGAATAGGTTCGCCACATTTGTCAGCGTCAGATGGCCGTCTGACGCGAAGCTGGCATCGCCGCCAACGTGGTAAGCCCCGGCTTGCAAGATACCGTTGGAGACGTTGAGGCTGAGGTTGCCGGAAGTCGTGATGCCCTGCGCGCTGAACCACCCTGCAGAGACTGCCAGCGACGCCAGTGGATCCATTGCCCCAACAGCACCCGAAAACTGTGTTCCTTCCGCTGCACTTGTCGTCAGCGAGTATGCGCCATCCAACGCGCCGCCGAAGCCGATGGAACCGGCAGAACTGGATAGCGTGGAGCCGCCGATTAGTACGACATTGTCGCCATAAGTCTGGTCACCTAGAGTATTGAACACGCCCCTCAAGCGCGTCGTTCCACCTGCGCCGGTAGCAAACGATGCCAATGCAGCGGTGCTGCCAAAACCGCCAGCCAGCGTGGTGGCACCTGTCGTGTTTACCGTCAGTGCATGCCCGCCATTGGCACCTGCATTGATACTGATGGAATCTCCAAGCGTACTGGTCAACGTGACATCGCCAGCCAGTACCAATCCGTCGCCATACGCCTGCGCACCGCTGGTGGTCACATCGCCGCCCAGCTTGGTACTGCCACCAGCATC
This sequence comes from Stenotrophomonas sp. STEN030, assembly GCF_056759995.1. Taxonomy (NCBI): domain Bacteria; kingdom Pseudomonadati; phylum Pseudomonadota; class Gammaproteobacteria; order Lysobacterales; family Lysobacteraceae; genus Stenotrophomonas; species Stenotrophomonas sp. STEN030. The sequence continues at coordinate 65,440 of NZ_JBRREB010000003.1, forward strand.
GGTGATCAGCGAACCCAGGTTTACAGCGCCAGCAAACGCGGTCTGGCCGGCAGTGTTTAGGGTCAAGCCGGAAGTGCCGCTGACACTGCTGCCGAACGCGATATTGCCTGTCCCCGCACTGCTCAACGTGACGGGCCCAATCAGCGAAACGGTATCGCCATAGGTCTGGCTTCCCGTTGTTCGCACATTGCCGCGTAACTGGGTGGTGCCTGCTGCATCGGTGGTCAACGAAGCAAGGGCTGTAGTCCCGCCTATGGCGCCATTGAAGGTGGTTGCTCCCGCAGTATTGACGGTCAAACCATGTGCGCCATTGATTGTGGAACCGAAGTCGATGGCGCCTGCCGATCGGCTGGTCAGCGACGTCGTCCCCCGCAAGCTCACCGGACCGTTGTAGCGCTGCATACCAGTGGTGGTGACGTTCGACTGCAACGATATGCCCGATGTGCCGGAGACATCCAGCGACGTCAGCGCAGTTGAGCCTCCCACCGCACCACCAAAAAAGACTTCTCCGCCCGCTGTGACCGACAAGGCATGGCCGCCATCAATCGCTCCGCCGAATGTGATTGTACCCAGTGTGCTGGACAGACTGGTGTTCTGGCCCAGCACTACGGCGCCCTTGTAGCTCTGCCCCCCAGCGCTACTGATCGCGGCAGGCAAAAGTATGGATCCAGCGGTGGCATTCAGTGAGTCAACCTTGACATTGCCAAGGGCCAAGCTGCCAGCGGCTGAGATGCCTACATTGCCAGCGTTGAGCGACACCTTCCCGCCGAAGCGGTTGCCCGCATTGGTCAACGTTACATCCTTTGACGCATTGTTCAGCGTGGTGGTGCCCGCCACCTCCAGCGCCCCGGTCTGGGTAAGAGCGACGGTGTTGCTCAATGCAAGATTTCCGCGGACTGCCCCGCCGATTCTGGCTACCTCGTTGGTCGCACTGCTCAGTGTGACGTCGCCGGTAACATCCAGCTCAAGCCCCTTGACGTCGACCAGAGTCCCGGCACTTTGGCTGACGCCGCTATCACCGGAGAATCGGATGGTTTCGGCATCGACATAACCTGATATATGCAGCACTCCACCTACAGCATCTGTTTCAAGCTGCGTCGCCACTACCGCACCACCAAGGTTGATGGCCGACGCTGCCAGTGCTGGATCCAGGTTTGCCCGCAGTACGATGCGATTCGCCATGATGGTGCCGGTGTTGCTCACGGCGGCGGAGGTTCCGCCTGGCAAACTACTGGTTACTACCCCCAGCGTCGCAGTAGCGCCATCCACCGGGTTGTACTGGAGAGTGACACCGCCAGCTGACAGTAGATTCACCGTGCTGCCAACGATAGAGCCACTATTGGAGACAGACGCGCCCATCAACACTACCGGGCCACTGCTGTTGATCCGCCCCCCGGCATTGCTGACGCCTGCCGCTGCTCCGCTCTGAGCGAATGTGTAGTTGAAATCTAGATCGTCCTGGGTCAATGCCAGAGAACTGGCCACTAAACCGGCAACATTCACCTGCGCTCCACTACCAAAGGCAATACCGTTGGGGTTGATAAGGAACACGTGACCGGTCGATGTAAGCGCGCCATCGATGCTGCTCAGCGTCCCACCGGACACCAGGTTCAAGGTGACGCTGTTTGCACCTGGGGTGAGGATGTCGACGGTGCCACCGTGGCCGATATTGAAGCTACCCCAGGTGATCAGTGCTTTTGCCTGAGCCTGGGTGATCGTCATCGTGTTCGTGCCGGCTGAACCGTAGGAGATCGCTGCGCCGCTGGCGCTCCCATTCTGCGGAAGCTCAACGGCCTGTGCCCCGCCCGCGTAAGCAAGCGCCAGCGCCAACGGCAACAGCAACAGCAACAGGCGCAGGCGTGCCGGCGAACAGCGCGTGGCGCCGGTCGTCGCGCGTGGCGAAGTGCCGATTTCCGAGGTCACCTGGACTTGGCCAAGGGCGTGGTTGAACACAAGACGGTAGATGCGATTCATGGCTCAGATCCTCAGAAATTCATGCCGATGCGCGCCCACACCTGGACGTCGTCACCATCGGGGGCGCGGTAGCTGCCGGTCGGTTTTGCTGCGCTCAGATCCAGCTTCAGTGCGGGCTGCCACGGGAGGTACAGGCCAACGGCGATGCCGACGCCTTCCAGCGTGGTCGGCAGGATGCCTAGGCGGCGGTTGCCGGCCGCTGGCGAGGTGCGGCCCCAGTCGTAGAACAGCGACAGCTCCAGCAGGTCGCCCCAGCGGCGGCCGTTGAACGGCGAGGCGTGCTCGGCAAAGCCCGGCGCGCTGACCTGGTATTCAAAACTGGCCTGCACGCCGCGGTCGCCCAAGGCGCTGGATAGCGGGAAGGCACGCACGCTGCTGGGCCCGCCGAGGCTGAACTGTTCCAGCGGAGTGAGCGCGGCGTCGGTGAACTGGGCACTGCCGCGCAGCAGCAGGCGCTGGTTTGCGGGCAGGGCTTGCAGACGCGCAGCGCTCAGCCGGCTGACCCAGAAGTAGGGGTCGTGGGCGGGGTAGAGCCAGTTCATCGGCGCGGATTGGTCGTCGAAGGATTTGCGTACCGTCAGTTGCGCCATGTTGATGCCGCGCCAGCGACGGTCGGTATGGCGCAGGCTCAGGCCGGCGTCGAACACATTGAAGGCATGCCGCGACAGCTCCATGCCCAAGCCATCGAGGCGCGATTGCTCGTGGATCAGGCGGGCCGAGGCCTGCACTTGCAGGTCGGTGCGTTGGATGAACTTCCAGTCGCTACCGGCATACAGCTGGGTGGTGGGGCCATGGATTTCCAACGCACTGAACGGGCCGGTGTTCAACTCCATCTCGCTGCGGCTGAGCCCGGCGATGGCGCTGAGGCCATCCACTTTCGATGACGGGATGCTCAGCGACAGCGCCGCCTGCCAACTGTCGGCCGGGTTCAGCCCGTAACCCAGGCTGGCGGCCAGTACATCGCCGGCACCGAGTGCATTGAACGCACTGACGCCTACTTCGGCGCGGTACTTGCCGGTGCTGTCGGTGCCGTGGTTGCTCAGCCCTGCGCTGATTTCGTAAGGGCGGGCGCTGTCCTTGGCGACCAGCACGATGTCGGTCTCGCCCTCGTTCTGGCCTGGCTGCAATACCGAGGTAACCGAGACGCCGGGCAGGTCACGGGCGTAGAGCAGGGCGCGGTCAAGTTCCCTCTGCCGCAGCGGGCGGCCAATCAGGCCCAGGCTGCTGGCGGTGAGCTGGTCGTCGCGGTAGCGGTGGCTGCCCTGTACCAGCACCCGACCAACCCGGCCTTCGATGACCTTCAAGGTCAGGGTCTGGCTGTCGCCGATCTGCTGCGGCGGGATATAGGCCACCGATACCAGGAAGCCGGCGTCCCGGTAGGTCTGGGTGATGCGGGCGGTGATCTGCTCGATCTGCGCGAAGCTGAGTGCTGCCGGCAGGGTTGGGCTGATCTCGCGCAGGGCCTGGTTGGCGACGGCCTCGACCGCGCTGAGGGTGATGCCGTTGGCCGGATGCTCACCAACACCCTCAACCGTGATTCTTGCGACCTGCACGCTGGCGGCGGGCGCTGTACCGGGATCGGCGGCCATCGCGGCGGCTGGTTGGCCAAGTGCCAGGGCCAGCGTGGCGGCGAGCACGGCCGCGCTGGCGCGAAGGCTGCGGGCGGAGCGATGGTGGGTGGAGTGGGCAGGGCAGCGCATCAGCGAGGTAGTCCTTACGTTTCAACTGGAGAGCCGGGTGCCAGGAAGGCCACGGGCTTACTCTGTTAACCGTAGGAACCGCCATGAGGCGATCACCGAAATCAGGTAACTGGCGTCGTTTGTGACGCTCGTCACATCGCGGAGCTCGCCACCCAGCGCAGCTGATGCCGAATGAACAGGCGGCCCAGTGGCAGGAACGGGCTACAATCAACAGCTCCCTCGCCCCCGTACCAGGAGCTGTGATGTTCCCGCGTGAAGCCCGTATCGAGTCCTACGATCCCGAGTTGGCCAAGGCCATTGCCGATGAGTGCCAGCGTCAGGAAGACCATGTCGAGCTGATTGCCAGCGAGAACTACGCCAGCCCGATGGTGATGGAGGCGCAGGGCAGCCAGCTGACCAACAAGTACGCCGAGGGTTACCCGGGCAAGCGCTACTACGGTGGCTGCGAGTACGTGGACATCGCTGAGAAGCTGGCGCTGGACCGTCTCAAGCAGCTGTTTGGCGCCGATTACGCCAACGTGCAGCCGCACAGCGGCTCGCAGGCCAACCAGGCCGTGTACTTCGCGCTGCTGCAGCCGGGCGACACCATCCTGGGCATGAGCCTGGCCCACGGCGGCCACCTGACCCACGGTGCCAAGGTCAATGCCTCGGGCAAGATCTTCAATGCGATCCAGTACGGTGTGAACGAAGCCGGCCTGATCGACTATGACGAAGTCGAGCGTCTGGCGCTGGAGCACAAGCCGAAGATGGTGGTGGCTGGTTTCTCCGCCTATTCGCAGGTCATCGACTGGGCACGCTTCCGCGCCATCGCCGACAAGGTCGGTGCTTACCTGTTCGTGGACATGGCGCACGTTGCCGGTCTGGTCGCTGCCGGCGTGTACCCGAGCCCGATCGACCACGCGCACGTGGTCACCTCGACCACCCACAAGACCCTGCGTGGTCCGCGTGGCGGCATCATCATTGCCAAGGGCGCTGGCGAAGAGATCGAAAAGAAGCTGCAGTCGATCGTGTTCCCAGGCATCCAGGGTGGTCCGCTGATGCACGTCATCGCCGCCAAGGCGGTGGCCTTCAAGGAAGCGCTGGAGCCGGAATTCAAGGCGTACCAGCAGCAGGTGGTGAAGAACGCCCAGGCGATGGCGACCACGCTGATCGCGCGCGGCTACAAGATCGTCTCCGGCGGCACCCAGAACCACCTGATGCTGGTCGACATGATCGGCAAGGACGTGTCCGGCAAGGACGCGGAAGCCGCGCTGGGCAAGGCCCACATCACCGTCAACAAGAACTCGGTGCCGAACGACCCGCGTTCGCCGTTCGTGACCTCGGGCCTGCGCCTGGGCACCCCGGCCATCACCACCCGCGGTTACGTGGAAGGCGACTGCGTTGCGCTGGCCAACTGGATTGCCGACGTACTGGACGCACCGGCTGATGAAGCCGTCATCGCCCGCGTGCGTGATGCAGTCAGCGAGCAGTGCCGCAAGTACCCGGTTTATGGCTGATCGGCGTCGGGTGCCAGCGGTTTGTGGCACCCGGTCTGCCCACAGTTGACCGCATTACCCCGGGTTGGGCGCTTGCCCCGGCCCGGGGTTTGTTGTATCTGCGTAACAGGTTTTCCACGTCGCATGCGCGGCGCCTGATGTCCAAGGCTTGAAACATGCATTGCCCGTTCTGCCAGCACACCGACACCCGCGTGATCGACTCACGCGTTTCCGAAGATGGCGCCACCATCCGTCGCCGCCGTGGTTGCGAAGCCTGTGGCGAACGTTTCAGCACGCTGGAGACCATCGAGCTCAAGCTGCCGGTCATCGTCAAGAGTGATGGCGGCCGTGAGGCCTTTGATGCGCGCAAGCTACGGGTGGGTTTCGACCGCGCGCTGCAGAAGCGGCCGGTATCGGAAGAGCGCATCGAGGCGGCGGTACGCGCGGTGGTGCACCAGCTGCGCATGTGCGGTGAGCGCGAAGTGCCGTCGATCAAGGTCGGCGGCTTCGTGATGGATGAGCTGCGCAAGCTCGACCATGTCGGCTATGTGCGTTTTGCCTCGGTCTACCGCAGCTTCGAGGATGTCGCCGATTTCCGCGACGAGATCGAAAAGCTCGAGCGCGACCATTCCGCAGACAACGATCAGCTGCCTTTGTTGGAAGGGGCGGGGTCGACGGATGGCAGGACCGCGAAGTCGGCGAAGCGTTGACTTTGGTCCGCTGGCGGTTGACGCGGAGCAGATGATGCAAGGGCCTGACAGTTGTCTGTAGGAGTGGCGTAAGCCGCGAAGCTGACTGTTCATCAGATGGCACAGGTACCCAGGGCTCAAGCAACGTCAGCTTCGCGGCTTACGCCGCTCCTACAAGCACCGCGCCCGCCGTGCGCGAGCTGGCGGCGCGATGGATGCAGGCGTACCGTGTGCGCCGTTCTTTGAGCAGGTCTTGAATCCCGATGTTGTTCGTCAATCTGATCGACCGTCCCGAGTTGCTGCCGACCTTGGCGGCCGCGCATGTGCAGGCCTTCGGCAGTTTGCTGCCGGAGTGGACCGTGGCACAGGCCGAAGCCGAACTGCGTGCGCAGCAGCGCGACAGCATTCCCTGCAGCTGGCTGGCTGAGGACGACAGTGGTTGGCTGGGCTCGGTGAGTCTGCTGCACGACGATCACGAACAGATTCGTGGCTGGTCGCCGTGGTTGGCCTCGTTGTATGTAGGCCCGGCAGCGCGTGGCAAAGGCGTTGGCGCGGCCTTGGTCGCGCATTGCGTGGCGCAGGCCGCAGCGTTGGCCGTGCCAGTGCTGTATCTGTATTGCGAAGCGCCATTGGTAGCGTGGTATCGCAGCCTGGGTTGGCGTGTGCATGCCGAGCTGCAGCTGGGACCGCTGGCCATCACGGTGATGGCAGTAGATACCGGGCATGCCTGAGCTGCACTGAGGTGCCAATGCTGGCATCGCTGCGCATACACTTGCGTACGGACGCTGCCGCACTGAGCAGCGCGCTGCATTCGCAATGAGGTTCCAACGATGAGTCAGTTCACCGCCACCGATCACCTGCTGATGGCCCGCGCGCTGCGCCTGGCCGAGCGTGCCGCCTGGACCACGCGGCCCAACCCGATGGTGGGTTGCGTCATCGCGCAGGGGGATGACGTGGTGGGCGAGGGCTGGCATCAGCGTGCAGGCGGCCCGCATGCCGAGGTGTTCGCGCTGCGTCAGGCGGGTGAGCGCGCACGTGGCGCTACCGCCTACGTCACCTTGGAGCCCTGTGCGCATTACGGGCGCACGCCGCCATGTGCGCTGGCCTTGATCGAAGCGGGCGTAGGCCGGGTGGTGGCGGCGATGGCCGATCCCTTCCCGGATGTGGATGGCGGCGGTTTTGCGTTGTTGCGGCAGGCCGGCATTACGGTCGAAGTGGGTTTGATGGCAACACAGGCGCGCGAACTCAATCGTGGCTTCCTGTCGCGCATCGAGCGTGGCCGCCCATTCGTGCGGGTGAAGCTGGCCGGTAGCCTGGACGGCCGCACGGCAATGGCAAACGGCGAATCCAAGTGGATCACCGGCGAAGCGGCGCGCGCCGATGTGCAGCAATGGCGCGCTCGCGCGGGGGCGATCCTGACCGGCGCGGCCACGGTAGTGGCGGATGATCCTTTGCTGACCGCACGGCCAGACACTGGCGAGTTTTTGCCGCCGGTGCGGGTGGTGCTGGATGCACGGCTGCGCAGCCTGGCGTGCAAGCGTGTGCGTCACGGCGACGCGCCTACCTTGTATCTGCACGATCCAGCGCTGCTTGCGCCGGTACTGGATGGCGCTGAATTTGCCGGTGTTCTGGTGCAGGAGGATGGCCGGCTTGACCTGGCCGAAGTGATGGCGGTGCTCGCCGCGCGCGGCATCAATGAAGTGCATGTTGAAGCGGGCCCAACCTTGTGCGGCGCCTTGCTCAAGGCTGAGCTGGTCGACGAATTGTTGCTGTACATGGCGCCGCTGCTGATGGGCGATAGCGCGCGGCCGCTGTTGGCGGGCTTGGGCATCGAGGCCATGGCGCAGGTGCAGAATCTGCAGCTGCTGGACACGCGGATGCTGGGGCAGGATCTGCGACTGTTACTGCGGCCTGCATGATCGAGTGCAGTGTAGGAGCGGCGTAAGCCGCGAAGCACGCACATCATCAGATGGCACAAACGGCTGGTGTATTCACCAATGTCTGCTTCGCGGCTTACGCCGCTCCTACAAAATCGGGGCAAGAAAACGGGGGCCTTTCGGCCCCCGCTGCATTAAACCCGGTAGTGCCAAATCAGAAGCTGGCGCGCACGCCGACCGAGTACTGGGCGAAGTCACCCATCCACTGGCCTTCTGCAACCACGCCCCATGTCTTGTTGAACTTGACCTGGCCGCCCAGCACGCCGACGAATTCGGTGTCCATGTCGCTGCCATCAAGGGCGCCGCCCTTGATCCAGGCTTCAGTGCGTGCAGACGGCTTGCCGCGCAGGCCGATGGTCACGCGGCCGGCGTTGGTGTGGTCCTTGTAGGTGCCGTTGTACTGGCCCGCACCGCTGAGCTTTTCTTCCAGGTTCAGGCGCAGCCAGGCGATGTCGGCGGTAAAGTCGACGCGCTCACTCATGTTCATGTGGTAGCCGGCGCCCAGCTCCGGCTGGCCCAGTCGGAGCTTCGAGCGCACGCCATTGCCCCAGCTGACGGACTTGCTGACCTGCGAGTAGCTGGCGAACAGATTGACCTTCTCGGCGATATCGAACGAACCGCGCAGGTAGGCGCCGTCCAGATTCGGGTCGTTCAGAAAGTTGTCGTTGATCTGGACCTGGGTCCAACCGGCTTCAACATAGGTGTAGCTCAGCCCGTTGGCGGAGGCGACAACAGGTGCGGCAGCCAGCATGGCGGCCAGAATCAGGGTCTTGCGCATGGATTCCTCTTCAGTGCGATATCCGTGTCGACCAGCCCGTTGCGGGCCGGGACCGTACGTCATGTAGCGGCGGGCGGAGTCTAACGAAACCTTTACACCTGAAAAGTCGGGCTGGTGGCCGAAGTTGCAGTCGCGAAGGGTCCGCGTTGAAGGTGTTTTTACTGAAGATGGCCGCTGATTTTCGGGCGTTGGAAGATGATGGGCGCTTGTATGTCCGCGCGACTGCGGTCCGGCTCGCTCCCGAAGGGCTCAATTTCCAGACCAATCCTATTAGCGCGAGGCAGATTGCCACCTAATTTGTGCGCGCTCCATGGTGAGCAATGGCGCTCAGAGGTAGTAATTGTCTTGAAGCTTGAAAGCTGTTTGTTCCTCTGTGTGGCGGTTCTCTGGTTTGCAGCAGCGGCAATGTCGCAATGGCGCGATCAGCTGATGAGCGGGCTTGGCTGCCTGTTTTTCCTTGTCAGCGTGGGCAGTTTTTTCGTGCGTAGGCGGCAGTAGCCGCACGCGGTTTTCCATGGGGGTGGTGGTTCCGGATATCCGTTCCACGGATGGGAAGCACTTGTTCAGCCCGGCCAAGGCCTTCCCGGGAGCGGCGCTGGTACAATCGCCGGGCCGGTTCGCCGGCACTCACAAACGTCTTCAGGGCGGGGTGCAACTCCCCACCGGCGGTAGGTGCAATGCCTCAGATGGGGCGCTGTGCGAGCCCGCGAGCGCTTCAGCAAGGTCCGCACAGCAGTGCGGCTGCCCGGTTGGAGGTCAGCAGATCCGGTCAGATGCCGGAGCCGACGGTCATAGTCCGGATGAAAGAAGACGGTGTTTCGGGCCCCTTGCGGGGTCCGTGCGCCTGTTTGCCTTGCGGCGTTTTTCGCTCACATATCGCGGAGAACGTTAGTGTTTACTGGAATCATCGAAGGCGTCGGCCGTCTGGCCGCACGCGAACCCATCGGCGGCGATGTCCGCTTTACCTTCGCCGTCGGCAGTCTGCCGTTCGAGCTGGTGCAGATGGGCGAAAGCATCGCCGTCAACGGCGTCTGCCTGACCGTCATCGACTTTGACGGTGGCAGCTTCAAGGCCGATGCCTCAACCGAAACCTTGGCCCTTACCACCCTTGGCGGCCTGGCCGAAGGTGCCGTGATCAACCTTGAGCGCGCCATGCGCCCAACCGACCGTTTGGGCGGCCACCTGGTCAGCGGCCACGTCGATGGCCTGGGCAAGGTGCTGTCCATACACGAGGATGCACGCGCCCTGCGCTGGCGTTTTGCCGCGCCCAAGCCGCTGCTCAAGTACATCGCCAAGAAAGGCTCGATCTGCGTGGATGGCGTCAGCCTCACCGTCAACGAAGCTGATGACGAGGGCTTTGAGGTCGCACTCATCCCGCACACCGTCGCCAATACCGCGTTCTCCGCCACCGGCGTGGGCAATGCGGTGAATCTGGAAATCGATCTGGTCGCCCGCTATGTCGAGCGCCTGCTGGGCCAAGGAGCCGCACAATGAATTTCGCACCTGTTCCCGAACTGCTGGAAGAAATCCGCGCCGGTCGCATGGTCGTCATCGTCGATGACGAGGATCGCGAGAACGAAGGCGACCTGATCATGGCTGCCGAGCTGGTCAAGGCGTCGGACATCAACTTCATGGTCACCCATGGTCGCGGCCTGGTCTGCCTGCCGCTGACCCGTACCCGCGCCGCCGATCTCGGCCTGGCGCCGATGGTGCAGGCCAATACCGCGCAGTTCCAGACCAACTTCACGGTCAGCATCGAAGCCGCCGAAGGCGTGACCACCGGCATCTCCGCGCATGATCGCGCCCACACCATCCGCACCGCGGTGAAGGCCAATGCCAAGCCGTCCGACCTGCACCAGCCGGGCCACATCTTCCCGCTGATCGCCCAGCCGGGTGGCGTGCTGACCCGCGCCGGCCACACCGAGGCCGGTGTTGATCTGGCCATGCTGGCCGGGCTGGAGCCGGCCGGCGTGCTGGTGGAGATCCTCAATCCCGACGGCAGCATGGCGCGCCGCCCGGAGCTGGAGGTGTTCGCCCGCGAGCATGGTTTGAAGATGGGCTCGATTGCTGACCTGATCGCCTACCGTCTGGCCACCGAGCACACCGTCGAACGTGTGGACGAGCGCGAGATCGACACCGAGTTCGGTGCCTTCAAGCTGGTCACCTACCGCGACCGCATCGCCAATGACCTGCATTTCGCACTGGTCCGTGGCACCCCGGACAAGGACACCCCGACGCTGGTCCGCGTGCAGGTGGAGAATCCACTGGCCGACCTGCTGCATTGGCGCCGGGATGACTTCGGCGTGGCCAATACCGATGCGCTGCGCGCCATCGACGCCGCCGGCAGCGGGGTAATGGTGGTGCTGTCGGCACCGCGTGACACCAATTCCCTGCTGGCCCGTCTGCGTCAGCAGCCGGCGCCGGTCACCCCGGGCAAGGACAAGGATGTTGGCCAATGGCGTCGCAACGGTGCCGGCGCGCAGATCCTGTCGGACCTGGGCCTGGGCAAGCTGCGCGTGCTCGGCACCCCGCGCCGGCAGATCGGCCTGGCCGGTTATGGGCTGGAAATCGTCGAAACCGTGCAGCCCTGAGTCATTGGCATGACCTGCAAGCCCGGCTGGAACGGGCTTGCAGCCGCTTTCTGCGTCGCGGGTTAAGCCCCCGCACGTTAGACTTACCCACCTTTTGGAACCCCACGCCCCCATGAGCCACTACGAAGGCGACCTCCGCCCGGCCGGTTCGGCCCGTTTTGCCATCATTGCCAGCCGCTGGAATGCCCGCATCACCGATGCGTTGGTGACCGGCGCGCGCCAGAGCCTGGCCGGCAACGGTGTCGGCGAGGACGCCATCGACGTGGTGCGTGTGCCCGGTGCCTGGGAAATCCCGCTGGTTGCGGCACGTCTGGCTGCGGCCGGGCAACACGCCGCGATCATCACCCTGGGCTGCGTGATCCGTGGCGATACCCGCCATTACGAACACGTTGCCGACCGTTGTGCCGAAGGCCTGATGCGCGCCCAGCTGGATTTTGGCGTGCCGGTGCTCAATGGCGTGCTGGCGGTGGAGCGGGTGGAAGATGCCGAGGCCCGCGCAGGTGGCAGCCACGGCAACAAGGGTGAGGAAGCCGCATTGTCGGCAATTGAAATGGTCAATCTTCTGGAACAGCTGCCATGAACAACAAGAACAACGGCAAGCCTGCCGGAAAGCCGGTCCGTCGCGACGGCATTGATCCGGTGCTGCGCTCGCGCGCGCGCCGCCGTGCCCTGCAAGCCATCTACGCCTGGCAGATCTCCGGTGGCAACGCCGAGTCGCTGCTGGCCCAGTTTGCCCATGAGCAGGCCCACGAAATCGCCGATCTGACGTATTTCGAAAGCCTGCTGCGCGGCGTGCTGGACAACCGTCGCGACCTGGACGAGGCGCTGGCCCCGTTCGTCGACCGCGCGGTTGAAGAAGTCGATGCCATCGAGCGTGCAGTGCTGCGCGTGGCCGCCTATGAGCTGCGTTACCGCCAGGACGTGCCGTACCGCGTGGTGATCAACGAAGCCATCGAAACCGCCAAGCGTTTTGGTTCCGAGCATGGCCATACCTACGTCAATGGCGTGCTTGACCGTGCCGCGCTAGAGTGGCGCAAGACTGAATCCAACCAATAACCGACAGCGGCGGCTTCGCCAACATCGGGGTTTGCTACAGCGCCGGGCCGGCATCATCGGCACCGGCGTTGTTGTTTTTAAGGGAGTGCGATCATGAGCCTTGACGAGTTTGGACTGATCGAGCGGATCCGTAGTCGTACCGCCGAGCGCGCTGACATCGTGCTCGGCATCGGTGACGATGCGGCCTTGCTGCAGCCGACGACCAGCCAGCAGCTGGTGGTGACCACCGATACGCTCAACGTAGGCGTGCACTTTCCGGCGGAAACCCCGCCCGCCGATATCGGTTGGAAGGCATTGGCGGTGAATCTGTCCGATCTGGCCGCAATGGGCGCGCAGCCGGCCTGGTGCAGCCTGTCGCTGTCACTGCCCGATGCCGATCCGGACTGGGTTGATCAGTTCGCCCAAGGCTTCTTCCAGCTGGCCGATCTGCATGGCATCGCCCTGATTGGCGGCGACACCACGCGTGGTCCGCTGTCGATCTCGATCACCGCGATGGGCCAGGCAGCAGCGGGGCAGGCATTGCGCCGTGATGGTGCGCAGCTTGGCGATGACATCTGGGTCAGTGGCGTGCCGGGCGAGGCTGGCCTGGCCTTGGCGTTGTGGCAGCAGCAGACTTTGGATGTAAGCCGGATTGCGGGCGATGCAGCGCTGGAGCATCTACGCCAGCGGCTGGCGCGGCCAACCCCGCGGGTTGAGCTGGGCCGTGCGTTGCGGGGTGTAGCGAGTGCTGCGGTGGATATATCCGATGGGGTGCTCGCCGACCTGGGGCACATCTGCGCACGCAGCGGGGTTGCCGCCGATGTGCTTGAACACGCATTGCCGGCTTCGTCGGCGGCCGCGCAGGCGGGCTTGTCCGAGGCGTTCATGGCGTTGCGTGCCAGTGCCGGGGACGACTATGAGTTGTGCTTCACCGCGCCGCCGGGGCAGCGGCAGGCGTTGCGCGAAACCATGGCATCCGTAGCAGTTCCGCTTACCCGGATTGGCTATATTCGAGCCGGGACAGGGGTACAGGTGATCAACCAGGAGGGTGCTGTGCTGGTGGCATCAAGGCAGGGCTACAACCACTTTTCAGGCATCGGGGAATAGGGGAGCCCCGTAATCAGTAAGACTGATTTCTGTGTTCACGCGGCGTCCACGTATTCATATTTACCATCTCGTTCGTGATGGAAGTCGCGGTTTGATGCAATCGAGAGTCTGCATCCGGCGACGGCAAACAGGGGGAAGTGGCGGTGGAAACAGCAACGTTGGAAAAAGTGAGGGCGAAGATGAGTGATGTAGGTACGCCCTCGGTCACGGTAGATAGCCGTGCCTTGGAAACAGCACTCGACACCGTCATCAATCGCAACGTTGGCATTTCCATGCTGCTGGTCTCCACGGCCGATGGCCGTGCGATCGCTCACCGTTCGTTGAACAAGCTCGATCCAAGACGCTTGTCGGCGATGAGCAATTCCTTCTTGACGCTTGGGGAAACCTTGTCGCGCGAGCTCGGCCTGACGGCGGCCGACTACGTGACCATGTCCACCTCACAGGGCAGCATGGTGCTGGTACGCGTTGCTGCGGACCGGCCCTATACGCTGGCCGCGCTCGGCCATGCCGATACCTCCCTTGCCATCCTGTTGTATGCCGCTCGCGATGCTGCGGCGCGGATCAAGGTGTTGCTGTAACTCTCTTGTTGTAAATCAGCGGTGCTGCAGCTTGCCTGGCATGCCAGGGAGGCAGCGCGGGTGAACGGGTTCGAGTACGAAAATCTGATGCGATGCCGGTGCTGCATGGCGGGCTGGTCGCATTCAACACTTAGACAACAATCGATCAGGAATGGAGAATCACATGGCTGGAAACGTCAAGCTGGACAAGTTGAATGAAATCGCTGGTTTCGTCGGTGCTGCACTGGTCGACAGCGATAGCGGCATGGCCCTGGGCATGCTCGGCGGTGGTCCGATCAATCTGGAAGTTGCTGCTGCCGGCAACACCGAAGTGGTGCGTGCCAAGCGCCGCGTTGCCGCTTCGCTCGGCATCACCGATGCCATCGAAGACATCCTGATCACCCTGACCAAGCAGTACCACCTGATCCGTCCGTTGGAAAGCAATGCGGACCTGTTCCTGTACGTGGTGCTGGACCGTTCGCGCGCCAACCTGGCGCTGGCACGCCACGAGCTGAAGTCGTTCGAACAGACGCTCGATTTCAAGTGATGCAATGACGCACCACTGCTCCGTGACGGAGCGGTGGTGCGCCAGCTGAGCGCTGACTTACAGAACTGATCGACACGATGAGTGCACCTGCCCGGAAAATCTCTGCTGCCGTGATCGGCTGCCAGGGTTTGGATGTCCTGCACATGATGCGGCTGAAGGTTGCCAGCTCCTTGCTGATGGCCGAATACATCCAGGCCGAGGTGCAGGAGTGGAATCACCAACAGGTGGATCTGCTGGTGGCATGCATCGATGACACCAGCGGCCAGCAGTTGCTGCGCGAGGCCAATCAGCAGGGTTTGCCGGTGCTGGCAATCACGCGCAAGGTGCTGTCGGGATTGTCCATTCCGGGCGTGGCGTATGGCGCCAGCGTCCGCGATATTTTCCAGCAGCTACGCCAGCTGTTGTTGGCATCGGACAACAGTGGCGAGCGCTTCAAGCCGCGCACGCTGTTCCGCAGCCTTGGTGACAGCAAGGGCAAGTCCAGTCTGCTGCATTTGGGTCTGGTCAAGCTGATGATCGATGCCACGCATACGCGGGTAACCTTGCTGCGTGATCTGCCCTATGAGAATTTCTTGAAGGCCGCTGCCGAACCGGGCTGGACCTTGTCCTTGCTGGGCAGTAACGAAGCGGTGGATGAAAGCATGGCCGACGCGGTCAGTGCCCATGCATTCGAGGACTTCTGTTGGCAGGCGGCGGCGCGCTCGCCTGAGCCCTTGTTGCAGCGGGAGACCGTAAACCCATGCCAGCTGCGCGGCTGGCCCGAGGTGGAAACCGGGAAATTGCCGGTGCAGTGGCTGCTGCCGATGGCGGCGATGATGATCCGGCCATGGCAGCCGGGCGAGTTGGCCCAGGCCACCGGCACGTCATTGGATGATATTGCCCGTATCATGGCCGCGGCGGCCTGTACCGGGCTGCTTGATGGCAGTGGTGCCGAGCTTGCTCCCGCGCAGGGTTCTGGCAACAAGGTGTCCGGCTTCTTCACACGTATCGCCAAGCGATTCGGGCTCAATTTTTCCAAGGGGCTTCAGGTCTGACGGCTATGGCAACCAAGTTGGTTTTTGTCGGTGAAATGGGTGCGGGTAAAACGACTGCGATCCGGTCGATCTCGGACATGGAACCGATCAGCACTGAAATGCCGATCAGCGACGAAGCGGCGCTGGAGGCTTTCGAAGACAAGTCGCACACCACGGTGGCGCTGGATTACAGCTCCATTGAGCTGGGTGACGGTGAGCTGCTGCATGTCTACGGCGTGCCCGGTCAGGCCTACCTGGATTTCATGTGGCCGATCGTGGCCGAAGGTGCAATCGGCGTGATCGTACTTGTGAGCGCACTCAACCCGCGCGCGCTGCCAAGTACGTTGACCCTGCTGGAGCAGTTCCGCGGATTGGCGCCGGACGCCTGTTTTGCAGTGGGTGTGACCTGCCAGGACCGAGAGCCTGATTTCAGCTTCAGCGAGTTCCGCAATGCCCTGGCCAGCGAAGGCCATCGCCTGCCGGTGATGTGGGTGGACGCGCGCGAAACCAGCCAGGTCGATTTCCTGATCAAGGCGCTGCTGTCGTGCCGCTACGCGGAATCGATTGCCTGAGCCAGCGATGGTGTTGGTTGGTGCTGGTTGTGGGAGCGGCGTAAGCCGCGAAGCCGGTGAATCTTCCGACCTTGCGCTTGTAAGGCCCCTGCCGAGCATGGCTCGGCACTACAGTCAGCCTGGCCCTACGCCTCCGGCAACACCTTGCCCGGATTGAGGATGCCGTCCGGGTCCAGCGCCTGCTTGATCGCGCGCATCGTCGCCAGTGTTCCTGCTGAAAACGCCTGCGTCATGAAATCGCGCTTGGCCAGGCCGATGCCGTGTTCCCCCGACAAGGTGCCGCCCAGCTGCAGCGCCAATGCAAATACCTTGGGCAGGGCCGCATGCGCACGCGCGTTCTCGTCGGCATCGTCAGGGTGATAAAGGATATTGACGTGCAGGTTGCCGTTGCCTGCATGACCAAAGGTCACGATCGGCAACCGCGCTTGTGCTGACAACTGCTGCACGCCTTCCACCAGTGCCGGGATCTGCGACACCGGTACCACCACGTCTTCATTGATCTTGCCCGGCGCGATGGTCTTCAGCGCCGGCGACAGGGCGCGGCGCGCTGCCCACAACTTGTCACGCGCGCTGCCATCGGTGGCTACATCCAGTGCCAGCATGCCGTCGCCCTCAGCGGCTTCGGCCAAGGCATTCAATAGATAGGGCAGGGTGTCTTCATCGCCATCGGCATCAATCAACAGCATCGCGCCGGCTTCTGGTACCTGCGCGCCGTTGTGACGCAGCAACTGCAGGCTGCGTGCATCCATGAATTCCAGCGTGGTCGGCGTCACCGGCTGTGCCATCACCCGCGATACGGCGGCAGCGGCCGCTTCGGCATCACGGTACAGCACGCGTAGGCCGGCTTGGCTACGTGGGCGTGGGGTCAGCTTGAGCGTGGCTTCAACAATCAGCGCCAGCGTGCCTTCGCTGCCGACCAGCAGATGGGTGAGGTCGTAGCCGGTGGAATCCTTGGTATAGGCGCCGCCGCATTGGATCAGCTCGCCGGTGCCGGTGACCGCAACCAGGCCAAGCACGTTGTCGCGGCTGGTGCCGTATTTCACCGCGCGCGGGCCGCCGGCATTGCAGGCCAGATTGCCGCCAATGCTGCAGATATCGGCGCTGGAAGGGTCCGGTGGCCAGAACAGGCCATGCGGCATCAAGGCCTGTTGCAGATCGCCGTTGAGTACGCCGGGTTCGACCACGGCACAGCGATCACCGGGTTGTATCGCGACGATGCGGTTCATGCGCGCGAACGACAGCACGATGCCGCCAGCCGTGGGCACCGCAGCGCCGGTGGTGCCGGTGCCGGTACCGCGCCCGACCAAGGGCACGCCGTGTTCGCGACAGGCACGGACGATGGCCTGCACCTGCTCACGATTGCTGGGCAGCGCGACGCCCTGTGGCAGGGCGTGGCGCCAAGAGTTGTCCTGTGCATGGGCTGCTAGCGAGGAGGCGTCGGTGCGCCAGTCATCGCCCAGCAGCTGTGACAGGGTGTACTTGAATGCGTCGGAAAGGGGCTTGTTCACCCGCCCATTCTAGGCCGTGTCATCCGCCGGCGTCGGTGCTGGCGTTCTGCGCCGGCCGCAGGCGTACATGTTCGGGCAGCAGGGCCAGCACCTGCTCCAGGATTCCCGGCAGCGCCTGCTCTGAATAACCCTGATGAACTGCGTTGATGCGGCCCTCCTGGTCGAGCACGAACATCAAGGGGATGGCTTTCACCCCATAGGCCACGGCGGCCTTGCCCTTGCTGTCGAGTACGTATTCCAGGTCGAGCTTCCGGTTGCGGCGTGCAAAGTCCACCACCTGCGCGCGCGGCTCATCCCAGTTCACCGCGATGACTTCCAGTGCGTCCTTGCCAACTACTCTCTGCAGTTGCGCCAGCACCGGCAACTCGCGCATGCAGGGGCCACACCAGCTCGCCCAGAAGGTCATGATCACTACCTTGCCACGGCGTTGCTGCAGCTCGACCAGCTCGCCCGGCAGGTTTTTGCCAAGTGCGACCGGGGGCGGAAATTCGCCAGCGGTAGGGATCGCTGCGGCGAAGGACTGAACGGACAGCAGCAACAGGCAGCAGGACAACAGCAGTCTGGAAGACTGCAGCAGGCGATGACGCATGGTTTCCCCCGGGTGGCTCAGTCGTCGGCGCGGCGGCGCCAACCGTGGGGCGATTGAACCATCTTCCAGCCGACCACGGCCACCAGTAGCGGCAGCCATACCCAGCGCAGCTCGGACAGCACGGTCTGCAGGCCGCGTGCGCTGAAGAAATTATTGGCGAAAGGCGACACGCGGATTGGCCGCCACGGTGCGAACAGGCGCTGCTCACTCCACGGCCACCACAGCGCGACACCGAGGCCGCCGGAGGTCAGTGCATCCAGCAGAGGATGCGACAAGGCGCAGATGAAGACGAACGCAAAGGCCTGCAGGCGACTGGCGCGCAGTGGCATGGCGAATGCGGTTGCAAGGGCTGCCAACAGGGTGGCAAACAACAGTGAGTGACTGGCGCCGCGATGACCAAAGCTATCGGCGTAGGGAACATGCAGCGCGAAGGCAAGCACATCGGCATCGGGCAGCATCGCTGCGACAACGCCTGCACCCAGCAGGCGCGTGGAGATGCGTCCGCGCTCGCTGGCGCACCACAGTGCGAGTGGAATTGCGGCGTGGGTGAATATGCTTGGCATCAGCAGTCGTCGGCGCGGAACGCGTCGCGTATCCAGTTCAGGCGTGGCGGTTCGCCGCTGGCTTCGACCACGTCGAAGCGGCAAGGGCTGTTGGCCAATGCGGGGTGTTGGCTCAGGTAGAGCTGGGCGGCGCGGACCAGCTTGCGGCGCTTGTTGATATCGATGGAGGCAGCGCCGCCGCCGAACTGCGCCGAACGGCGGTAACGCACTTCGACAAACACCAGGCTGGCTGCATCGCGGTCGTACATCACCAGATCCAGCTCACCGCCGCGAAAGCGCACATTGCTGGCCCGCCATTGCAGGCCAGCCTTTTCAAGCAGGACACGGGCAGCGGCTTCCACCGCTGCACCGCGTTCGCTCTGCTCAGCGACCATCACCGATGGCGACCGGACGGCCAGTACTAAAGGTCGACCAGGCTGGCGTACGCAGCACATTGCCGAAACCGTCCAGGTGCAGCGTGCCAGTGGCGCCGCTGAGGCCGCCGCTGGTGCTGTTGGCCAGCTTCTCCATGTAGGCGGTGATCTTCCAGGCGTCGTAGCCGAAGGCAAATAGACGGCCTGCGCCGCCGCGTGCGGTCGGCAAGGTGGTGGCGACTGCAGCTGCAGCAGGCAGGCCCGAAACGCCACGGCTGCTCCAGGCATCGGTCGGGAAGGCGATGCCATCCAGGGCGACGTCGTCTTCGGCCTTGCCGGTGCCTGCGGTCAACTGCGAGGTGCCGACACGGCTGACGCCGCTCAAACCGGCCAAGGCCAGCTGCGGTGCCAGTACACGCGCCTGGTTGCCCTTGACCGCGAGCAGGATCGCATCGATGCCGGTTGCCTGGCGCAGTTGAGCGGTGATGTCGGCAGGAACTTCGCCGACATTGATGGTCGCGGCGATCTTGCCGCCGCGCTCACTGAAACGTTCCTTGAAGGCGCCGCTGGAACGGCGGCCGGCGTCGTCACTGCTGGCGATCACCAGCACATTGCGGCGCTCGCGACCGAGCAGGTACTCGGCGGCCATCAGGCCATCGTCTTCCGGCGCCAGCGAGAAGGCCGCGCTGCCCGGCGGCGGTGTGTCCTTGCCGCGGTTCAGGGCGAGCAGGGGCACCGGCAGCTCGCTGCGGTGAAACAGCGCGTCAACCTCGTCGCGGCCGAGTGGGCCGACAATGAAGTCGACGCCGTTGCTGACGGCCTTGTCATAGGCTGCGCCGGCGCCGCTGGCGGTGCCCTTGGTGTCGATGAAGTCGATTGACGGGCGGCGGCGGCTTTCGCCGTAGTAACCGGCCAGCAGACCGTCGCGAACCGAAGCACCAGCGGCAGCCAGGTTGCCGCTGAGTGGCAACAACACCGCCATCTTCACCGGCGGGCGGTAGCCGTCGGCATCGGCCGCCGGGCGCTTGCTGGTATCCAGCTGCGAGGCGGTATCGCGGTCGAACGGGCGCGGCAGCGGCAGGCCACGGCCGATCATCGCGCGGCCAGCGTGGTTGTAGAGCGGGTCGCCGACCGGCAGCGCGGCGGCGCGGCTGCTCAGGGTGGCGTCGTTCAGGCCGGCCAACAGGCGGGTGATGGCGCGCTGGTTGTCATTGCGTGCCGTGCCGCTGAGCAGGGTACCGGCGCGGGCGCGCTCGGCGGCGGCGGCAAAGGCGTCGCCGCTGGCTTCCAGCGCCTGCGCGCGGGCCAGGTACCAGCGTGCCTGCAGCGCTGCCGGCAGCGCTGCCGGGTTCTCGGTCAACACCTGCAGCACGGTGGCCGGCTGCTTGTCGCTCAACGCCAGCTCGGCCTGCAGCAGGTTGAAGCGTTGGCGGGTAGCGCCGGACAGCTGGCGCGGCTGCACCTGCGCCATCAGCATGCGCGCACGCGCGCTGTCACCGGCTTCCTGCCAGGCAAAGGCGGCATCGGCCAGCAGCAAGCTCTTGCCGGCGCCGCGTACCAGCGCGGCCTGGGCTTCCAGTTGCTGTGCGGCTTCGCGCGGTTTGCCTTGTTCAAGCAGGGCGATGGCGGCCTGCTGGGCGGGGGAGCTGGTCGGGGCAACGCTGGTGGTGGCGCAGCCGACGAACAGCAGCATCGACAATGACAGGGCGGAAATCCGTGCGGCTGGCTTGTTCATTTGAGGTCCGTTCGACAGGGCGCGGCAGTGCCGGGCGGGGGAAACGGTACGATTCTACCCTTGGCCCACGGAAATACCGATGATGAGTACTGCTGCTGCCACCTTGTATGTCGTTGCCACGCCGATCGGCAACCTTGGCGATCTGAGCCCGCGTGCACAGGAGGTGCTGCGTTCGGTGGCCGCCATTTGTGCGGAAGACACCCGTCATACCGGTCAGCTGTTATCGCATTTCGGTATCAGCAAACCCTTGGTGGCTCTACACGACCATAACGAAGAGGCGATGGCTGAGCGCGTCGTGGCGCGGTTGCTGGGTGGTGAGTCGCTGGCGGTGGTCAGTGACGCGGGTACCCCGCTGGTCAGTGATCCGGGCTTCCGTCTGGTGCGCGCGGCGCGCGCGGCCGGGGTCAAAGTCAGTCCTATCCCAGGTGCCTGCGCGGCAATTGCCGCCTTGAGCGTGGCCGGTCTGCCCAGCGATCGTTTCGTATTTGAAGGCTTCCTGCCGGCCAAGGGCGCGGCCCGCCGTGAACGCCTGAACAAGCTGGCAGCCGAGACCGGCACCCTGGTGTTCTACGAATCCTCGCACCGCATTGCCGAGTCGCTGGCTGACATGGCGGGCGCGTTTGGTGGTGAGCGCCCGGCGGTGGTGGCGCGCGAGCTGACCAAGCTGTTCGAGACCGTGCTTGATGGCAATCTGGATCAGCTGCTGGCAAAGGTGTTGGCCGATGACAACCAGCGCAAGGGCGAGTTCGTGGTGATGGTGCAGGGCGCAGGCGATGATGAAGAAGCCAAGGTCGCCGAGGGCCGCCGCTTGTACGCCAAATTGAACGAACACCTGCCGCCTTCCACTGCCGCCAAGCTTGCGGCCGAACTGAGCGGCGCGCCGCGCAAGGCTTTGTATGGACAGGGCAGCAACGACTGAGGCGATGTGGGCGGCGGCCGATGCCGCCAGCCTGCGCCAGCAACTCGACCTGCGCGAGCATCCGTTGGCGGGCGGCACTGGCGGCGAGATCAAGACCCAGCGCGAGCGCTGGATGATGGTGCGTTGGTTGGCCGCCTGGGCATCGGAGCTGGCCTATCCGCTGCGGGTGAGCAAGCGCGAGAGCCCGGACTTCATGCTGGACGTCGGCAACGATCGGATTGGCGTGGAATGCATGGAAGTGGTGCCTGAGGCCTTCAAGCAGCTACAGGCCAAGTTGAACGGCATCAATTCCGGCTGGGTGCGGCCGGTGCCGCAGCATCGCGCCGAGGAAGCACGCGCCGAATGGGATAGCCCGCTGCTGCGTCAGTTGTTGGCTGATACCTATGAGGGCAGTCCATGGGCGGGCGATGAACCTGAGCGGCTGTGGGTGGAAGTGATGCGCTGGGCGGTGGAGAAAAAGCGCCAGGTGCTGCACAAGCCAGGCTATGCCCGTCAATCGCGCAATGTGTTGTTGCTGTACGACAACTGGCCGTTGCCGGCTGTGGCCTTTGTCGAAGATGCCGATCCGGCAGTGTTGCGTAGCTGGGCGCTGGCGGCGCTTGATGAGTTGTCGCAGCAGTTGCGGGACAGTGGCGCGCATGCGGACTTCCAGCAGATCGACATCCTGCATGAAGGCTGGCTGCTGTCATTCACTGATGAAGGCGTACGACCGCTGCGTTACCAACTGCTTGCAGCTGAATGAAATGATCGGCCGGTGCTGTACCGGACGTGCGATAATGCGCGCGGCGGAGTCGGCCAGACAGTCGCGTCATTCCTTCGGGAATGCCGAGGAAAGTCCGGGCTCCACAGGGCAAGGTGCCAGGTAACGCCTGGGCGGCGCAAGCCGACGGAAAGTGCAACAGGAAGATACCGCCGAACGGCCTTCGGGCGCGTGGTAAGGGTGAAATGGTGCGGTAAGAGCGCACCGCGAGTCTGGCAACAGACCGGCACGGCAAACCCCACCTGGAGCAAGACCAAATAGGGACCTAATGGCGTGGCCCGCGTCGGGTCCGGGTAGGTTGCTTGAGCGTTACGGTGACGTAGCGCCTAGAGGAATGACTGTCCACGACAAAACCCGGCTTATCGGCCGGCTCCGCCGCTTTCATCGCCTGGCGGGCGATGAAAGCCCCAAAGTTTTGCAGCGCAAAACTTTGGGCCCCGGGCCTCTGCCCTCCAATTCCCCGCGCCTGTCGGCGCGCCCCCTTTACTAAAGGGGGCTCTGGCTCTTCGGATTTAGTGCTTGGCTCGCTGCGCATCGTGGTGGGTAGAAGTGCGGCTGTAGCTTTTGCTTGGCTTTGGCTTCGGGTTCGGCTCTGGTTTCTGCTCTGGCTCTGGCTCTGGCTTTGGCTTTGGCTTTGGCTTTGGCTCTGGCTCTGGCTCTGGCTTTGGCCTTGGCTCCTGCTTTGCTGTGTTCTTTCCCTTCTCCCGCCTGCGGGGGAAGGTGCCCGGAGGGCGGATGGGGGGAGCTTTTGATCTTGCTTTGGCTGTGGTCCAAAGCCAAAGCCAAAGCCAAAGCCAAAGCCAAAGCCAAAGCCAAAGCCAAAGCACCCCTCCCTAACCCTCCCCTTCGCCTGCGGCGAAAGGGAGGGAACTAGGAGCCAAAGCCTTCTTTCCCAATCTCCACACGCGTCTCCCCCAGATACACGCCATCCGGCCCGAAACGGCGCTCGTGGATGAATCCCCCTCCATCCCTGTCGATCGCCACGATGGTGCTGGCGCGGGTGCCGTAGTCAGTTCCGCGTATGAACGCGCTCGACAAGCGTCGTTCCAACTCCAGCGGAACACCGGTAGCAGGTAGTTGTGCGTCCGCGGCCTGCTGCTCATCGGCCAGCGCAGCCCAAAGCGGCTCCAGGCCGTCATTTCCTGCGGCCAACCAATTCTCAAGCGCGCTCATCAAACGACGGGTCTTGGGCCAGGGTGCATCCAGCGCGCCGTTGGACATGCCGTGCACGCCTGGCGCCAGATCCTGTCGGGCCTGCGGGTGGTTGCCCAGATAGCTGCAGCTTTCAGCGTCGGCGACCAATAGATTGAATGGTGCAAACTCCGGCGCCCGGCTGGCCAGGTTGTCGGCATAGTCCTTGGCTGCCTGTCCGCCATCCAGGAATCCGGCGATCAGTTCGCCGCGCGAAGGCCCGCCTGCGGCTGCGCTTGGGTCGCGCACATTGGTGACCACGGCGGCTTGGCCGCGCAGATTCACACCCACCCAGCTGCCGCCGGAGCGCAGGTCGCGGCCGGCGATCACTTTGTCGTAGGGCGATGGCCAACGCTGCAACGGCGCGGTGGGGCGGGCGTGGAATTCGTCACGGTTGCCGGCCATGAGCAGGCGCCAATGCGGGTGGGTTTTCCAGGCGAGGGCGACAAGGCACATGCACGGAGTGTGCCGTTTTGCGCGGGTGTCAGCCATACGGGCCTGAATGGCGGCTGGGCCGAGGGTCCATTTTCACGCCACCTCTACACCACTGAATTTCATACAAATCTCAAAATTTGAAGTAAACCAGTAACTTGTGGATAAACCTTGAACAACTCTCTAAACATTGGCGCAAACCATTGATGCGGCACGTGATTTTGTGCGCTGAAAGTTGTTGACAACCCTAGGGCCGCTGCTAAGGTGGGCATCAGAGGGGAAACCGGGTTTTTTGTGGTTTTTCGTGGTTCAATAACTTCCCAAGCAAAACCAACGAGCGGGTGCCATAGGCGTGTTCCAGGGTGAGACTGCCATCACGGTTGACGACAAGGGACGCATGGCGGTGCCAACCGCTTATCGCGACCTGGTCGCGCGTGCCAGCGGTAATCGCCTTGTGCTGACCTACAACCCGTTCGAAGCCGGTTGCTTGTGGTTGTACTCAGAGCAGGAGTGGGAGCGGGTGCGGGACGACGTAATGGCAAAGCCCAATACCCAGCGCGTAGTGCGAACCCTGCAGCAGAAGCTTGTCGGCTCGGCCGCCCATCTGGAACTGGATGGCAATGGCCGTATCAGCCTGCCGTCCAGTCACCGCAGCGCGGTGGGCATCGAGAAGAAAGCAGTGCTGATGGGCATGGGTGAGAAGTTTGAATTGTGGAGCGAGCAAGCGCATCGCGCACTGATCCAGCAGACGTTGTCTGATGAGGATCTGGGCGATGGGCTTCTCGATCTGAAGTTGTGAGCCGGGGTGCCCGGGTGCGCGGAGGAGCGCAGGCCGGTCACCCAACGGTGTCGCAGCCGCCGGCAGCTCACCTGCCGGTGCTGTACACCCAGGTCCTTGACGGCCTGAGGGTGATCGAAAACGGTACTTATCTGGATGGCACGTTCGGTCGTGGCGGTCACGCTGGTGGCGTGCTGCGCCAGCTCGGCGCGGACGGGCGCCTGCTGGTGATGGACAAGGACCCCGAAGCCATTGCCGTGGCCGAGCGCGACTTCGCGCCGGACGGCCGTGTCTCGATCTATCGCGGCAGCTTTGCCGATCTGCTGGACTGGAGCGAAACCGCTGCCGGTCTGGATGGCGTTCTGTTCGACCTGGGCGTGTCCTCGCCGCAGCTCGATGTGGCCGAGCGTGGTTTCAGCTTCGGCAAGGACGGCCCGCTGGACATGCGCATGGACCCGGACTCGGGTGAAAGCGCTGCGGATTGGTTGAACCGCGCCGAAGACCGCGAAATTGCCGACGTGCTGTTCACCTATGGCGATGAGCGCCAGAGCCGTCGCATCGCCCGCGCCATCGTTGCGCGCCGCGACAAGCAGCCGTTCACGCGTACCGCTGAACTGGCCGAGCTGATCGCCTCGGTGATGCCGCGCGGCAAGGACAAGATCCATCCGGCGACGCGCAGCTTCCAGGCCATCCGCATCCATATCAACCGCGAACTGGCCGACCTTGAAGCCGGTCTGGACGCGGCGATGGCGCGGCTCAAGCCCGGTGGCCGTTTGGCGGTGATCAGCTTCCACTCGCTGGAAGACCGCATCGTCAAGCAGTTCATGAACCGCCATGCCAAGGCGCCGCCGACCAATCGCCGGCTGCCGGAGCTGCAGGCCTTCGTGCCGACGCTGGAACTGATCGGCGGCGCCATCAAGGCCGATGACGACGAGCTGGCGATGAACCCGCGCTCGCGTAGCGCCGTGCTTCGCGTGGCCCAGAAGTGCGAGGTGGCCGGATGAGCCGCCTGCTGTTGATCGTCCTGCTGGCATGCACGATTGCCTCGGCAATCGGCGTGGTGTTCATGCGCCACCGCCACCGCCAGCTGTTCGTCGAGCTGTCCAAGTTGGAACATGCGCGCGACGAGATCAACATCGAGTTCGGCCGTCTGCAGCTGGAACAGGCAACCCTGGCCCAGGCCACGCGTGTGGACCAGGAAGCTCGCGGCCGCTTGGGCATGAAGTTCCCCGAGGCCGCTGACATCGTGGTGATCCGGCCATGAACAAGCCCAGCCGCAACCGTACCCGCACGCAGTTCAATCTGCGCACCCGCATGCTGATGGTTGGCGTGGGGCTGGGTCTGTGTGCGGTGACGCTGGTCGGTCGTGCCGCGTATGTGCAGCTGATCAACAACGATTTCTATCAGCGCGAAGGCGAAGCCCGCTTCCTGCGCGATGTGCCGATCCCGACCTCGCGCGGCATGATCACCGACCGCAACGGCGAGCCGGTAGCCGTGTCCACGCCGGTGGCTTCGATCTGGGTCAACCCGCAGGAACTGCTGCGCGCACCGGAGCGTATTCCCGAGTTGGCACGCGCGCTGTCGCTGCCGGTGGACGAACTGACCACCAAGCTGACCCAGAAGGCCGACAAGGAATTCATGTACCTGCGCCGCCGGATCAATCCGGACGTGGCCGAGCAGGTGGTCGCGCTGAAGATTCCGGGCGTGTTCTCGCAGCGCGAGTTCCGTCGCTATTACCCGCAGGGTGAGGCGATGGCGCACGTGCTGGGCTTCACCAATATCGACGATCTCGGCCAGGAAGGGCTGGAGCTGGCCTTCGACGAATGGCTGCGCGGCAAGCCGGGCGCCAAGCGTGTCATCCGCGACCGCAAGGGCGCGATCGTCGAGAGCATCGATCTGGTGCGTCCTGCCGAGCCGGGCAAGGATTTGACCCTGAGCATCGACCGCCGCATCCAGTTCCTGGCGATGCGCGAGCTGCGCAACGCGGTCACCACCAACAAGGCGGCTGGCGGTTCCATCGTGATCATGGATGTGGCCACCGGCGAAGTGATGGCCATGGCCAACCTGCCGACCTACAACCCGAATTCGGTCAGTGGTGCGACCCCGGACACGCGCCGCAACCGCGCTGTCACCGATCTGGTCGAGCCGGGCTCGACGATGAAGCCGCTGACCATTGCCACTGCGTTGCAGAACCATGTGGTCACCCCGGATACGGTCATCGACACCAATCCGGGCTATATGTCGCTGGGCCGTTACACCATCCGTGACGTACCGCGTAACAACGGCGTGCTCAATGTCACCGGCGTGATCACCCGCAGCTCGAACATTGGTGCGGCCAAGATCGTGGCGCGCATTCCTGACCAGACCTTCTATGACTCGGTGCGTGGCTTCGGCTACGGCGTCGCCCCGAACAGCGGTTTCCCCGGCGAATCGTCGGGTGTGGTCGCACGCCCGGGCAGCCCGAGCTGGTATGGCACCACCAAGACCACCATGTCCTACGGCTACGGCCTGTCGGTGACGCCGCTGCAGATCGCGCAGGCGTACTCGGCGCTGGCCAATGGTGGGCAGGTGATCCAGCCGACCTTCATCAAAGGCCAGCGCAACGAAGCACGCCAGGTCATCGACCCGGAAGTCGCGCGCGAAGTCGTACGGATGATGGAAACCGTTGTCACCAACGGCGGCGCCAAGCAGGCGGCGATCCTCGGTTATCACGTGGCCGGCAAGACCGGTACCGCGCGCAAGAACGGCCCCAATGGCTACGAACGCGGCCACTACAATCTGTTGTTCGCCGGTGTCGTACCGGCTACCGCGCCGCGCTATGCGGCGGTGATCGTGGTCAACGACCCGCAGGGCTCGCTGCAGTACGGCGGCCTGGTCTCCGCACCGGTGTTCCATCACGTGATGGAAGGCACGCTGCGTTTGATGGACGTGCCGCCGGATGACATCCAGTCCTGGCTGGCCGCGCAGGCCGCGGGCAAGGTGGGTGGCAAGCCGGGCAGCAGCGCGGCGCCACTGCCGATTCCGCAGGACCCGGACGAGGCGCCCAACGCCACGGCCGAATTTGATGCCGCACTGCCGACGGCCGTCGCTCCGACGCCTGCCGCCACGGAGGTGCGCCAGTGAGCCACACAATGAAGTTGTCACAGCTGTTGCCGGATATGGTCCTGTCACAGGACCCGCAGATCGGCGGCCTGGTATTGGATTCAAGGCATATTCGGGCCGGTGATGCGTTCGTCGCAATCGCCGGCTTTGGCGCGCATGGGCTGGGCTTTGTCGAGCAGGCCAAGGCCGCTGGCGCAGCCGCGATTCTGTTTGATCCGCCGGCACCGGCCGAGCTGCCGGCACCGGCCGATGCCATCGCCGTGCCCGGCCTGCGTACGCGCATGGGCGCGATGGCAGACCAGTTCCACGGCCAGCCGTCGCGGGCGATGACCATGGTCGGCGTCACCGGCACCAATGGCAAAACCTCGACCGTGCAGCTGCTCGGCCAGGCCTGGCACCTGCTGGGCACGCCCAGCGGCTCGATCGGCACCCTGGGTGTTGGCCTGTACGGCGATGTCGTGCCGACCGGTTTCACCACGCCGCTGGTGCTGCAGATGCATGAAGTGCTGGCACAGCTGCGCGATGGCGGTGCCAAGGCAGTGGCGATGGAAGTCAGCTCGCATGCCCTGGATCAGGGCCGCGTCGATGCCGTGCATTACGACGTGGCGGTGTTCACCAACCTCACCCGCGATCACCTCGATTACCACGGTGACATGGAAGCTTACGGCGCTGCCAAGGCCAAGCTGTTCCATCGTCCGGGCCTGAAGGCTGCGGCGATCAATCTGGACGACGCCTTCGGCCGTGAACTGATCACCACGCTGGCAGCCGACGTGCAGGCCATCGGCCTGAGCTCGACCGGTCAGGCTGGCGCCACCATCCGCGCCGAGAAGCTGGTGCTGGACGGGCAGGGGCTGGGCTTTGATCTGGTTATTGGTGATGAACGTCATGCGCTGCGCTCGCCGCTGCTCGGGCGTTTCAACATCGACAACCTGCTGGCCGTGGCCGGTGCGCTGCATGGTCTGGGTGAAACCAGCGCCAACATCGCCAAGGTGCTGGGCCAGCTGCAGCCGATTCGCGGCCGCATGAATCGCCTCGGAGGTAAGGGCGAGCCAACCGTGGTCATCGACTACGCTCACACCCCTGACGCGCTGGAACAGGCGCTGCGCAGCCTGCATGGTCATCTGGATGGCCGACTGCTGTGCGTGTTCGGCTGTGGTGGCGAGCGTGACACTGGCAAGCGCCCGCAGATGGCGGCGATTGCCGAAAAATTGGCCGACGTGGTGTTCGTCACTGACGACAATCCACGCGGCGAGAATGGTGACGTGATCGTCGCCGACATCATGGCCGGCTTTGTGACGCCTGCGCAGGTGAAAGTGGTGCGCGATCGCGCCCGCGCCATCGACGCCGCGGTCGCACAGGCAGGGGCCGGCGACATCGTGTTGATCGCCGGCAAGGGCCATGAGCCCTACCAGGAGATTGCAGGTATCAAACATCCTTTCGATGACACCGACGTGGCATCGCGCGCGCTGCAGGCACGCAAGACCAATGGCGAGGTGCACGCATGAAGCGCACGCCTCTGTCGCTGATCGCGCATTGGGCCGCTGGTGAAATCCACGGCGACGACGCCAGCATCGATGCGGTCAGCAATGACACGCGCACGCTGGCGGCGGGCAGCCTGTACGTCGCCCTGCGCGGTGAGCGCTTCGACGGCCATGACTTTGCCGCCAATGCGGTCGAGCAGGGCGCCAGCGCCTTGTTGGTGGAGCGCCTGTTGCCATTGGAAGTGCCGCAGATCGTGGTTGCCAATACCGAGTTGGCGCTGGCGAAGATTGCCGCAGCGATGCAGCAGCAGCGCGCTACCCGCGTGTTCGCCATCACCGGCAGCAACGGCAAGACCAGCGTGAAGAACCTGCTGTTGGCCATCATGCAGCATGCCGCTGCGGTGCTGGGCCAGCATGTGTACGCCACGCCGGGTAACCGCAATAACGAGATCGGCCTGCCGCTGGCGGTGATCGATGCGCCGGAAGACGCCGACTTCGCCATCTATGAGATGGGTACCGGCAAGCCGGGCGATATCGCCTACCTGACCACCATCGCCGCGCCGGACGTGTCCATCGTCAACAATGTCGCCCCGGCACATCTGGAGCGCATGGGCAGCCTGCTGGAGATCGCCAACACCAAGGCAGCCGTCTATGACGACCTGCGCGATGGTGGTGTCGCGGTGATCAATGCCGACGACACCTTCTCTCCATACTTTGCTGCGCGCGCTGGTGCGCACCAGGTGATTCGCTTCGGCCTGGAAGTCAGCGCCGACGTCACTGCGACCGGCATCGTGCTGGACGAGGCTGGTTCACGCTTCCAGCTGCGCACGCCGCAAGGTGATGCCGAGGTCGCATTGCAGTTGCCGGGTCGCCACAACGTACTGAACGCACTGGCCGCCGCCGCGATGGCACTGGCCGCCGGTATTGCGCTGCCGCGGGTGGTCGAAGGCCTGGCGCAGGCGCGCCCGGTCGCCGGCCGCCAAGTGGCGCATCTGCTGGACAACGGCGCGGTGCTGATCGACGACAGCTACAACGCCAACCCGGGTTCACTGGCTGCGGCAATCACCGCGCTGGCTGCTGGCAAGGGAGAAGGCTGGTTGGTGCTGGGCGATATGCGTGAGCTCGGCCCGGATGCACAGGCACTGCATGCGCAGGCTGGTCAGCGTGCCCGTGCAGCCGGTCTCAAGCGTCTGTACACGCTGGGCCCGCTGAGCGCAGCGGCATCGGCGGCGTTCGGCGAAGGCGGGCGTCATTTCGACTCCCACGCCGCGCTCGCTGCCGCACTGGAAACCGAACTTCATGCTGGTGTGCGTTGCCTGGTAAAGGGCTCGCGCGGCAGCACCATGGACAAGATTGTGACTGCGCTGTTGAAGCGCGGCGAGGACACTACACATGTTGCTTGAATTGGCCCGTTGGCTGCAGCAGTTGGACGGCCTGTTCCGGTTGTTCAACTACATCACCTTCCGCGGCATCCTCGCCGCCCTGACGGCATTGTCGCTGTCATTGTGGTTGGGCCCGATGGCGATCCGTCGCCTGGCCCAGCTCAAGGGTGGCCAGCCGATCCGCAAGGACGGCCCGCAGTCGCACTTCTCCAAGGCCGGCACGCCGACCATGGGCGGCGGCTTGATCCTGACCACGGTGTTGGTCTCGGTATTGATGTGGGGCGACCTGCGCAACCGCTATGTGTGGCTGGTGCTGGTGGTGATGCTGTGCTTCGGCGCCATCGGCTGGTACGACGACTGGTTGAAGATCGCCAAGCGCGATCCGAACGGGCTGAAGTCGCGTTGGAAGTACGCGCTGCAGTCGATCTTCGGTCTTGCCGCAGGCATCTTCCTGTACAAGACCGCAGTGGTGCCGGCTGAGCTCACCTTCTACATCCCGATGTTCAAGTCGATTGCGCTGCCGCTGGCAGGCATCAGCTTCGTCGCGATTGCCTACTTCTGGATCGTTGGTTTCTCCAACGCGGTCAACCTGACCGATGGTTTGGATGGTCTGGCGATCATGCCAACGGTGCTGGTGGCCTGTGCGCTGGGCGTGTTCGCCTATGCCTCGGGCAACGCGGTGTTCTCCAGCTACCTGCAGATCCCGCAGATTCCCGGTGCCGGTGAACTGGTGATCATCTGCGCGGCGATTGCCGGCGCGGGCCTGGGCTTCCTCTGGTTCAACACCTATCCGGCGATGGTGTTCATGGGCGACGTCGGCGCGCTGGCGCTGGGCGCGGTGCTTGGCACCATCGCGGTGATCGTGCGCCAGGAACTGGTGCTGGTGATCATGGGCGGTGTGTTCGTGATCGAAACCCTGTCGGTGATGATCCAGGTGGCTTCGTTCAAGCTCACCGGCAAACGCGTGTTCCGCATGGCACCGATCCATCACCACTTCGAGCTGAAGGGCTGGCCGGAGCCGCGCGTGATCGTGCGCTTCTGGATCATCTCGGTGGTGCTGGTGTTGATCGGCCTGGCAACCCTGAAGGTGCGCTGATGGACGACTACTCGCGTCAGGCAACCCGACTTGAAGCCATTGGTGGCAGCTACGACAAGTGGCTGCTTGGCGCCGCCGTGGCGCTGGCTTCGATCGGGATCGTGATGGTGGCTTCCAGCTCCATCGCGCTGACGCAGAGTCCGTTCTATTACCTGACCCGCCACCTGATCTTCATCGCCATCGGCGTGATCCTCGCAGCGGTGACGATGCGGGTGGAGCTGAAGGAAATCGAGAAGTACAACCAGCTGCTGTTGCTGGGCTGCTTCGCGCTGCTGATCGTGGTGTTCGTGCCGGGCCTGGGCAGCAGCGTCAATGGCGCGCAGCGCTGGATCAACCTGGGCTTTTCCAAATTCCAGACCGTGGAAGCGGTCAAGGTGCTGTACATCGTCTGGTTGTCCAGCTACCTGGTGCGCTTCCGCGACGAGGTCAATGCCACCTGGCAGGCCATGCTCAAGCCGGTCGGTGTGGTTGGCGTGCTGGTCGTACTGCTGCTGCTGCAGCCTGACTTTGGTTCGTCGATGCTGCTGCTGGGCATCACCACCTGCATGCTGGTACTGGGCGGTGCGCAGATCAAGCGCATCATCCTGCCGGTGCTGCTGCTGTTGCCGGGCCTGATCGCGCTGGTGATCTTCGAGCCCTACCGCATGCGCCGCGTCACCTCGTTCATGGACCCGTGGCAGGACCAGCTGGGTTCGGGCTACCAGCTGTCCAACGCACTGATGGCGATCGGCCGCGGCGAGTGGACCGGCGTGGGCCTGGGTGCTTCGATCCAGAAGCTCAACTACCTGCCCGAGTCGCATACCGACTTCATCTTCTCGGTGATTGCCGAGGAGCTGGGTTTCCTTGGTGTGTGCGGCATCATCAGCCTGTACGTGCTGCTGGTTGGCCGTGCGTTCTGGCTGGGCATGCGCTGCATTGAAATGCGTCGCCACTTTGCTGGTTACATCGCCTTCGGCATTGCCCTGTGGATCAGCCTGCAGACCTTCGTCTCGATCGGCGTGAACCTGGGCATGCTGCCGACCAAGGGCCTGACCCTGCCGCTGATTTCTTCCGGCGGCTCCAGCGTGATGATGACCTGCGTGGCGATGGGCCTGCTGCTGCGCGTGTCCTACGAATACAACCGTGCGGTGCGCCGCCAGGAAGTCCGCGAGGACCTCGATGGTGTTGAACTGGACGTTGTCGAAGCGCACGACAACGCACCGGCCGAGCCGCACATGGACACCGCGACCGCAGCGGCCGCAGCAGCGCAGAGCAGTGCCGCTCGTGGCACCAGCCGCATGCAGCAGCGCGTCGAACCCACCTTCGGGAGGATTGCGTGATGGCCTCCGCGAACTTCAACAAGGACCAGCGTCCGGTGATGATCATGGCCGGCGGTACCGGCGGCCATATTTTCCCCGGGCTGGCCGTGGCCAAGGTGCTGCGCGAGCGCGGCATCCCGGTCACCTGGCTGGGTGCTGACGGCGCGATGGAAACCCGCCTGGTGCCGCAGCACGACATCCATGTCGATACGCTGGCCATTTCCGGTCTGCGCGGCAAAGGCAAGCTGGCCTTGCTGGGTGCACCGATCCGGGTGATGCGTGCGATTCGCAGTGCTGGTTATGTGCTGCGTGATCGCAAGCCGCGTGCAGTGGTGGCTTTTGGTGGCTTTGCTTCCGGACCTGGTGGCATTGCCGCTCGTCTGCATGGCCTGCCGCTGCTGGTGCACGAACAGAACCGTGCGCCGGGCATGACCAACCGCATCCTGTCGCGCTTTGCACGACGGGTGCTGTCGGGCTTCCCGGGCAGCTTTGCCGGTGGCAAGGAAGAAGTGGTTGGCAATCCGGTGCGCGCCGAAATCGCCGCTTTGCCGGTGCCGGAGCAGCGCTTGGCCGGTCGTAGTGGTCCGATGCGTGTGTTGGTACTGGGTGGCAGCCAGGGCGCTCGCGCCCTGAACAATGCCATGCCAAAGGCCTTGGCTGCGCTGAGCAATAAGGTCGCCATCGAAGTCTGGCACCAGTGCGGCGAGAAGCTGCACGAAGAAGCACTGCAGGCCTACCGCGCTGCAGGCGTGGAAGGCCGCGTCGACATGTTCATCAAGGACATGGCAGCTGCCTACAGCTGGGCCGATCTGGTGGTGTGCCGTTCCGGTGCGTCGACCCTGGCCGAGTTGTGCGCTGTCGGTATCGGCAGTGTGCTGGTGCCGTTCGCCGCCGCAGTGGACGACCACCAGACCCGCAATGCCGAATATCTGGTCGAACGCGGTGCCGCCGAACTGCTCAAACAGGACGACGCGCTGGCGACCAATCTGGAAGGCGTGCTGCGCACGCTGGCAAACAATCCCGGCCACCGCATGCAGATGGCGCAAGCCGCGCGTGGGTTGGCCAAGGTCGATGCGGCCGAACGCATCGCAGACATCATTCTTGAGGAAG
This sequence comes from Stenotrophomonas sp. STEN030, assembly GCF_056759995.1. Lineage (NCBI taxonomy): Bacteria > Pseudomonadati > Pseudomonadota > Gammaproteobacteria > Lysobacterales > Lysobacteraceae > Stenotrophomonas > Stenotrophomonas sp. STEN030. The sequence goes on from NZ_JBRREB010000003.1 coordinate 99,712, forward strand.
CAGCATGAATACGGCATCGCGCACCCGCGCCAGCCACACCGGAGGCCAGGCATGATCCGCCGCCTCAACGACACCACCGACCTGGTCCGCGCCTTCCCGCGCGTGCATTTCGTCGGCATCGGCGGCACCGGCATGAGCGGTATCGCAGAAGTGATGCTGACCCTGGGTTACGAAGTTTCCGGTTCGGACAACGCTGACAACGCCGCCACCCGCCGTCTGGCGCGGCTGGGCGCGCGCGTCATGCGCGGTCACTCCGCTGCCAACGTGTTGGGTACTGATTGCATCGTGGTTTCCAGCGCCATCCGCGAAGACAACCCCGAGCTGATGGAAGCGCGCAGCCAGCGCATTCCAATCATGCCGCGCGCAGCGATGCTGGCCGAGCTGATGCGTTTCCGTCGCGGCATCGCCGTTGCCGGTACCCACGGCAAGACCACCACCACCTCGCTGACCGCCGCGATCCTGAGCGAAGGCAAGCTGGACCCGACCTTCGTGATCGGCGGCCAGCTGTTGGCGGCCGGTGCCAACGCCAAGCTTGGCGGCGGCCAGTGGCTGGTGGCCGAGGCCGATGAAAGCGATGGCAGTTTCCTGCGTCTGAATCCGTTGGTGGCAGTGATCACCAATATCGACGCCGACCATCTGGAGAACTACGGCAACGACTTCGCCCGTGTGCAGGAAGCGTTCGCCGAGTTCCTGCAGCGCCTGCCGTTCTATGGTCTGGCGGTGCTGTGCATCGATGATCCGGAAGTGGCTGCGCTGGCTGCCAAGACGCCGCGTCACGTGATGAGCTACGGCCTGAGCAGCAATGCCGACGTACGCGCCGAAGACGTGGTGCAGGATGGCCCGCGTATGCGCTTCACCCTGCGCCTGCCGGAAGGCACCAGCATGCCGGTCACGCTGGCACTGCCGGGCAAGCACAACGTACTCAATGCGCTGGCTGCCGCTGCGGTGGCGTGGCAGTTGGGCGTGGCACCGGAAGATATCGCCGCAGCGCTGGAGAAGTTCGAAGGCGTTGGCCGTCGCTTCAACGATCTTGGCGAAGTCACCACCCACAAGGGCGCCAAGGTGCGCGTGATCGACGACTACGGTCATCATCCGCGCGAACTGGAAGCGGTGTTTGCCGCTGCCCGTGGCGGCTGGCCGGACAAACGCCTGGTAGTGGCGTTCCAGCCGCACCGTTACAGCCGTACCCGCGATCAGTTCGACGCCTTCGCAGCCGTGCTGTCGGAAGTGGATGCACTGGTACTGAGCGAGGTCTACCCGGCCGGCGAAGCGCCGATTCCCGGTGCCGATTCCAAGTCGCTGGCACGCGCAATCCGCGCGCGCGGCCGCAGTGAGCCGGTGGTGGTGAGTCATTCCGCCGATCTGGCCTCGGTGCTGCCGGACGTGCTGCAGGACGGCGATCTGCTGTTGATGATGGGGGCCGGCGACATCGGTGCCGTTGTCCAGCAGGTGGTCACCGACGGCTTCAAGGAGGCCAAGGGCGAATGATGCCTATCGCGCTGCCGCTGCGCCGTACCCACGCAACCGCACTGCGGGCTGCGGTGGTGGCCTGCGGCCGCGCTGCAGGGGAGGGCGCACGATGAATGCCATCCTGCGCATGCTCGCCTGGTTGCTGGCCATCGCCCTGGTGGTGCTGCCGGTGGTGGCGGTGGTCAACGGCTGGGTGGGTGCCGAGCGCTGGCCGCTGGCCAAGCTGCGCGTGCACGGCGAGTTCAAGCGCGTGCCGGCCGAAGAACTGCAGAAGACCTTGCTGCCATATGCACGCTCGGGCTTCTTCGCGGTGAAGTTGCAGGACGCACAGGCGGCTGTGGAAAAGCTGCCGTGGGTGGAAAGCGCGCAGGTCCGCAAGCAGTGGCCGGATGTGCTGGAAGTAAGCATCGTCGAGCACCGTCCGTTTGCACGTTGGGGCAAGGATCGCCTGCTGTCCGAACAGGGCCGCTTGTTCGCGGTGCCACACGGTCTGGAGAACGCACCGCTGCCCGAACTCGATGGCCCCGATGGCATGACCACCGAAGTGGTCGAGCTGTACAACGATTCACGCGCACTGTTCGCACCGGCCGGTGTGGACGTACGCAAAGTCGCGATGGACGCGCGCGGCAGCTGGTCGCTGGCGCTGGATAACGGCACCGAAGTGGTTGTTGGGCGCAACGATGCACGCTCACGCCTGAGCCGCTTCGTACGCGTTCTGCCGCAGCTGACCCGCACCCAGGTGCCGATCGTGCGCGCCGACCTTCGCTATACCAATGGATTCACGCTGAGCTGGGGAACCCCGCCGCCGGCAACAAAGCAGACGCAGGACAGGACATGAACCGCAAGGGTGACAAATCACTGATCGTTGGCCTGGATATCGGCACCTCCAAGGTGGTGGCGTTGGTCGGCGAGTACTCGCCGGGCAGCCCGATCGAGGTCATCGGCATCGGCTCGCACGAGTCGCGCGGTCTAAAGCGCGGCGTGGTGGTGGATATCGAATCCACCGTGCAGTCGATCCAGCGCGCCATCGAAGAAGCCGAGCTGATGGCCGGCTGCGAGATTCGTTCGGTGTATGCATCGATTTCCGGCAACCACGTGCAGTGCCGCAACTCGCAGGGCATCACCCCGATCCGCGAAGGCGAGGTGAGTTGGGGCGATCTGGATCGTGTGCTGGATGCGGCCAAGGCCGTGGCCATCCCCGCCGACCAGAAGATCCTGCATGCGATCCCGCGCGAGTACGTGCTGGATGATTCGCAGGAAGGCATCCGCAATCCGGTTGGCATGACCGGCGTGCGTCTGGAAGTACATGCCCACCTGGTGGTGTGCGCACAGTCTGCCGCCGCCAACGTCAGCAAGTGCGTGCAGCGCTGCGGCCTGCAGGTGGACGACCTGGTGCTTTCCTCGCTGGCCTCCAGCGTGGCAGTGCTGACCGCCGACGAGCGTGAGCTCGGCGTGGTGATGGTCGACATCGGCGCCGGTACCACCGATATCGCGGTGTTCATCCAGGGCGCGATCTGCCATACCGCATCGCTGCCGATTGCCGGTGACCACGTCACCAACGACATCGCCCATATGCTGCGCACGCCGACCCCGGAAGCGGAGCAGATCAAGGTGCGTTACGCCTGTGCACTGGCACAGCTGGCGACGGCCGAGGAAAGCATCCAGGTGCCGTCGGTTGGCGATCGTCCGCCGCGTCGCATGCCACGTCATTCGCTGGCGCAGGCAGTACAGGGTCGCTACGAGGAAATCTTCGAGATGGTGCAGGCCGAACTGCGCCGCTCGGGCTTCGAGGAAATGGTGCGCGCGGGCCTGGTGCTCAGTGGCGGCGCCTCGAAGATGGAAGGCGTGGTCGAGCTGGCCGAGGAAATGCTGCAGATGCCGGTACGTGTTGGCATCCCGCAGCACGTCACCGGTCTGGGTGAAGTGGTCGGCAATCCAGTGCATGCCACCGGCGTTGGCCTGCTGCTGATGGGCAGCCAGATCGAACACCCGCGACGTCCGTCGCTGCCCACCGGGCGCGCCGGCAGCATGTTCAACAAATTGAAGAATTGGTTCCGCGGCGAGTTCTGAGCGCGGTACCGGTGGTAGGGCAGTGAGGCAGTCAGCAGGACAAGCAGTAAGGCAAGACGAAGTGCAGTAACGCAGTCATTGAAGCAAGCAACAACCACCGTGCAGGGGCAACCCGAAGCGGTACACCTAAAACAACTCGCCGGTGCGGGCGGGCGCAGAAGGAGAAGGATTCTTCCCGGATGCTCGACCCAATCACGGCAATAGAGAGGACATGGACATGGCGCATTTCGAACTGATTGAAAAGATGGCACCGAACGCGGTGATCAAGGTCGTTGGCGTGGGCGGCGGCGGCGGTAATGCCGTGGCGCACATGGTCAACAGCAGCGTGGATGGCGTGGAATTCATCACTGCCAACACCGACTCGCAGGCCATCAAGAATTGTGGCGCCAAGCTGCAGCTGCAGCTGGGCACCAACGTAACCAAGGGTCTGGGCGCAGGCGCAAACCCGGAAGTCGGCCGCCAGGCCGCATTGGAAGACCGTGAGCGCATCATGGACGCCCTGCAGGGCGCGGACATGGTGTTCATCACCGCCGGCATGGGCGGCGGCACCGGCACCGGCGCTGCACCGGTGGTGGCACAGCTGGCCAAGGAAATGGGCATCCTGACCGTGGCCGTGGTGACCAAGCCGTTCCCGTTCGAAGGCCGTCGCCGCATGCAGGTGGCACTGAAGGGCATCGAGGAGCTGAGCCAGCACGTCGATTCGCTGATCACCATCCCGAACGAAAAGCTGATCACCGTGCTCGGCCGCAACGCCACCATGGTGCAGGCCTTCCGTGCCGCCAATGACGTGCTGCAGGGCGCCGTGCAGGGCATCGCCGATCTGATCGTGCGTCCGGGCCTGATCAACGTCGACTTCGCCGACGTGCGCACCGTGATGTCGGAAATGGGCCTGGCAATGATGGGCACCGGTACCGCACGTGGTGATGACCGCGCCCAGGCAGCTGCCGAAGCCGCGATCCAGAACCCGTTGCTGGACGACGTGAACCTGGCCGGCGCCAATGGCGTGCTGGTCAACATCAGCGCCGGCACCGACATCACCATGAGCGAGTTCGACGAAATCGGCCGCACCGTGCACGCCTTCGCTTCGGAAGACGCCACCGTGGTGATCGGCACCGTGATCGATCCGGATCTGGGTGACGAAATCAAGGTGACCGTGGTTGCCACCGGCCTGAACCGTGCTGTTGCCAAGAACGCGCAGCGTCCGGGCGAGCGCGGCCCGATCAAGCTGGTGCGCAACGCCACCACCGGCCAGGCTGAGTTCGAAGAGTACGAGAGCCCGGCCGATGCCGTGGCCAAGGCCGTGGGTCACACCATGGGCATGGGCCTGCGTCGTCCGAGCTCGGACACCGTGTCTGCTTCCACCTCGTCGGCGTCGCCGGCTGCTGCAGAGCTGCCGAACGACTACCTGGACATCCCGGCGTTCCTGCGCCGCCAGGCTGACTGATGTGGTAGCAGTGGCCATCCAGGCCCGATCATCGCGTGCGCCGGCAACGGCGCCGTGGGTCGGACTGGCGGGTTGCTGGATGCAGAGCTGATACGTCGGGGCTGTCCACCCCGGCGGGAATACCATGTCCTTTATCGTCGGGCCAAGGCCGGCCCGGCGATATTTTCGGTACTGGACGGAAGCTGACGGCCGAATCTGGCGCTGCAAAGGGCGCGTGTTAACGCGTGTTATTCTTGTTTGTCCCCCTGGCTGCGCTTGCGCGGCCCCTCCGGCCTTACATACACATGATCCAGCAACGCACTCTCAAGAACACGATCCGCGCCACCGGCGTCGGCCTGCACAGCGGTGACAAGGTCTATATGACCCTGCGCCCGGCACCGGTTGACCATGGCATCGTGTTCCGACGGGTGGACCTGGAGCCGGTGGTGGAAGTCCCGGCGCGTGCCGATCTGGTCACCGAAGTCACCCTGTGCACCGGTTTGACCTGTGAAGGCGCCAAGATCCAGACCGTTGAACACCTGATGTCGGCCCTGGCCGGCCTCGGCGTGGACAACGTCATCGTCGAACTGTCCTCGGCCGAGCTGCCGATCATGGACGGTTCTTCCGGTCCGTTCGTGTTCCTGCTGCAGTCGGCGGGCATCGTCGAGCAGGGCGCGGCCAAGCGTTTCCTGCGCATCCTCAAGACGGTGGAAGTGCGCGACGGCGACAAAGTCGCCAGCTTTGCGCCGTACGAAGGCTACAAGCTGGGTTTCACCATCCAGTTCGATCATCCGATGATCCCGGCCAAGCAGTCGCGGGTGGAGATCGAGTTCTCCACGGCGGCCTACATCAAGGAAATCTCGCGCGCCCGTACCTTCGGCTTCATGCGTGACCTGGAATACATGCGTGAGCGCAATCTGGGCCTGGGCGGCTCGATGGACAATGCCATCGTACTTGACGAATTCCGCGTACTGAATGACGACGGCCTGCGTTACACCGACGAATTCGTCCGCCACAAGATCCTGGACGCCATCGGCGACCTGTATCTGGCCGGTGGGCAGGTGCTGGGCGCCTACGAGGGCTTCAAGTCCGGTCATGCGCTCAACAACAAGCTGGTACGCGCCCTTCTGGCCGACCAGAGTGCCTGGGAATGGGCCAGCTACGACTCTCCGGTAGCCGCCGATCCGGTGCTGTACGGCATCCCGGCCTACGCCTAAGTTAAATAGCGGTGAGGTCGTAAGAGACACGACCTTCACAGGGCACGACTATTCCCATTTGTGGTCGTTGTGTGAACCCGATCAGGCTTTCAGTCTGAATTTAACTTTTGATTAACAAAAGACTAACTCCTTCGCTGCATTCCGCGGCTAGGATTCCTGCTGGCTCCAATCCGGTCCGTAGAGACGGTCGGGTGGAGGCCGGGGCCAACCAGGCTCCCGGTGGCCCTTCAGGACTTTGTTGATTTCACATCCTGCAGGGCTTCCAACGCGTCGCGCAGTCCTTTGTGCGTGGTTTCGCTTACTGCTGTGCTGCGTTGATCGTTACGCACTGGGGAGTGCGCAGACGCGGTCGCAGTTTTGACGGTCACCCGGGTGGCCTTCAGCCCGATGGATCGGGCCGCGTCGAGCAGCTGGTCTTCGGCAAGCCTTACTTTGGCGTGCCACACCGGCGATTCGACGAGAAAAACGAGGTGTTCGCCGTCCACATTGGCCAACCGGCAACGGTTAGCCAGCGCCGGCGGCAAATGGGGGCGCAATTGCCGGTCCATCGCATCGAGCCACAGGGCCCGGCGCAGCGGATTACCTGCTTTGTCCGCCATCGCCGCTTCCAGCGCCTGTTTGGGCGCGGAACGGGAACGAACACTGGATTTCGGCTCTGACATAAGAATTCTTCAATGACATTTAAAAAGATCGTAATCAAAACGCGTGAACAGAAGGCTAAGACGCCCTTGTCACGTGTTCAGATGTTCTTCGAGGATCGTCCTCAAGCCCTGTTGGGTAGCGTACTTGGCCTTGGCTGCCTGATGGGCGTGGCCCTGAGCTTCGCCATCGGCATGGCCGGCGACTCGGCGCTGCAATCCAAGGTTGACCATCAGGAACAGGAGCTGGCCAAGGTCCGCGCCGACGCGCAGACCCAGGTCAACGCACTGGCCGCCCGCCTCGGCGAGCTGCAGGCACAGGCCACCCGGCTCAACGCCCTGGGTGAGCGCCTGACCCAGATGGGCAAGCTGGAAGACGGCGAGTTCGACTTCCAGGAAACCCCGGGTATGGGTGAAGGCGAGCCCGGCCCGACCCAGGACATCCCGGTCAGCGCGGTAAACACCGACTTACAGGTGCTGGAGCAGCGTTTCGCTGCTTCAGGCAAGCAGTTGTCGGTGATGGAATCGCTGCTGTTCGATCACCAGCTCGAACAGAACGCCGTGCCTTCGCGCATGCCGATCCGCAACACCTACGTCACTTCCAGCTTCGGTGGCCGCGCTGACCCGTTCGGTCGCGGTGTTGGCAACCACAAGGGCATGGACTTCCACGCCCGTGTTGGCGACCCGGTGCTGGCCGTGGCCGACGGCGTGGTCAGCTTCTCCGGTGTGAAGGGCGGTTACGGCAATGTGGTCGAAATCGACCATGGCAATGGCTACAAGACCCTGTACGCGCACAATTCGCGCCTGACGGTGCGTGAAGGCGGGTTGGTGCGGGCCGGGCAGGAAGTGGCCAAGGCCGGCTCCACTGGCCGTTCCACCGGCGCCCACGTGCATTTCGAGGTCTGGCAGAACGGCGTGGTGATGAACCCGCGTAAATTCCTTGGCGAGGGCGGCAATACGCCGGTCGGCCGGGTCAGCCGTGGCTGATGGGCAGCAGGTCAGCTCCGGCTGACTTGTTTGGGGGTGCTTGAAACCCAAGCATCCGCCCCAAGCTACAATAGGCGTTGCCATCGACAGGGCGCATTGCGCCCTGTTTCGTTTGTGACCGGTAAACCCAGGGGGTGAGCCAGGTCGCACGGCATTTCATTCAAACCGGTTCCTTCAATGATCAACAGCCTGCTTACCCGCGTTTTTGGCAGCCGTAACGAGCGCCAGCTTCGCCAGCTCAACCGTATCGTCGCCAAGATCAATGCCTTGGAACCGGAGATGCAGAAGCTCTCCGATGACCAGCTGAAGGCCAAAACCCCCGAGTTCCGTGAGCGCATCGCCGCTGGCGAAGCGCTGGACAAGGTACTGCCGGAAGCCTTTGCGGTCTGCCGCGAAGCCTCCCTGCGCGTGCTGGGCATGCGCCATTACGACGTGCAGCTGATCGGCGGCATGGTCCTGCATCTGGGCAAGATCGCCGAAATGCGTACTGGTGAAGGCAAGACCTTGGTGGCAACGCTGCCGGTCTACCTCAACGCACTGGAAGGCAAGGGCGTGCACGTGGTCACGGTCAATGACTACCTGGCCCGCCGCGACTCGGCGCAGATGGGCAAGCTGTACAACTGGCTGGGCATGAGCGTTGGCGTGGTCTACCCGGGCATGCCGCACAGCGACAAGCGCGAGGCCTACGGTAGCGACATCACCTACGGCACCAACAACGAATTCGGCTTCGACTACCTGCGTGACAACATGGCGCTGACCCGCGCCGACCGTTACCAGCGCGGCCTGCATTACGCCATCGTCGACGAAGTCGACTCCATCCTGATCGATGAGGCGCGTACCCCGCTGATCATCTCCGGTCCGGCCGACGATTCACCCGAGCTGTACATCCGCGTCAACCGCGTGGTGCCGGGCCTGATCAAGCAGGAAACCGAAGAGGGCGAGGGCGACTACTGGGTCGACGAGAAGGGCAAGCAGGTATTCCTGTCCGAAGCCGGCATGGAGCACGCCGAAGAGTTGTTGCGCGAAGCCGGCATCATCGGCGCCGACAACGACAACGGCCTGTACGCCGCGCAGAACCTGACCGTCGTCCATCACCTCAACGCCGCCCTGCGCGCGCACGCCATCTACCAGCGTGACGTGGACTACATCGTGCGCGACGGCGAAGTGGTCATCGTCGATGAATTCACCGGCCGTACCCTGGCCGGTCGCCGCTGGTCCGACGGCCTGCACCAGGCGGTGGAAGCGAAGGAAGGCGTGCCGGTACAGCGTGAGAACCAGACGCTGGCCAGCATCACCTTCCAGAACCTGTTCCGCATGTACAAGAAGCTGTCCGGCATGACCGGTACGGCTGATACCGAAGCGTTCGAATTCCAGAGCATCTACGGCCTGGAAGTGCTGGTCATCCCGACCAACAAGCCGACCGTGCGCAAGGACTACCCGGACCAGGTGTTCCTCAACCGCAAGGGCAAGTTCAACGCGGTGCTGGCGGACATTGAAGAATGCGCCAAGCGCGGCCAACCGGTGCTGGTGGGTACCACCTCGATCGAAACCTCGGAAATGCTGTCCGAGCACCTGCGCAAGGCCGGCGTGCAGCACGAAGTGCTCAACGCCAAGCAGCATGACCGCGAAGCGACCATCGTTGCCAACGCCGGTCGTCCGGGCTCGGTCACCATCGCCACCAACATGGCCGGCCGTGGTACCGACATCGTGCTCGGCGGCTCGCTGGAAACCGAACTGCATGAGCTGGGTGAAGACATCAGCGACGAGCAGAAGGCCGCAGTGAAGGCGGCGTGGCAGGAACGTCACGAAGCGGTCAAGGCTGCTGGCGGCCTGCACATCGTCGGCACCGAGCGCCACGAATCGCGTCGTATCGACAACCAGCTGCGCGGCCGTTCCGGTCGTCAGGGTGACCCGGGTTCGTCCCGTTTCTACCTGTCGCTGGAAGACAACCTGATGCGCATCTTCGCCTCTGACTGGGTGCAGAAGGCGATGCGCATGATGGGCATGAAGGAAGATGACGTCATCGAAGACCGCATGGTCAGCCGTCAGATCGAGAAGGCACAGCGCAAGGTCGAAGCGCACAACTTCGACATCCGTAAGAACCTGCTCGACTTCGACGACGTCAACAACGATCAGCGCAAGGTGATCTACGGCCAGCGCGATGAGCTGCTGGACGCAGAGTCGGTCAAGGAAAACATCGACGGCATCCGCGGCGACGTGATCTATGACCTGGTGACCCGCTTCGTGCCGCCGAACTCGGTGGACGAGCAGTGGGACCTGCAGGGCCTGCAGGCCACGCTGGAAGGCGAGTTCGGCGTGGAGATGGACGTGGTTGGCCTGGTCAAGGCGCACGAAGAACTCGACGCCGAGGCGATCGCGCAGAAGGTCATCGACCGCGTGGATGAGCACTTCGCGCAGAAGGAAGCGGCGGTTGGCGCCGAGACCATGCGCGCACTGGAAAAGCACGTGATGCTGACCGTGCTCGACCAGAGCTGGAAGGAGCATCTGGCACGCATGGATTACCTGCGCCAGGGCATCTACCTGCGTGGTTACGCGCAGAAGCAGCCCAAGCAGGAGTACAAGAAGGAAGCCTTCGAGCTGTTCTCGCAGATGCTGGAGGACGTCAAGCGCGAAGTGATCACCATGCTCTCGCGCGTGCGTGTGCGCAGCGAGGAAGAAGTGCTGGCGATGGAGCAGCTGGAGCGTCAGCAGGCCGAAGCACGCCTGCAGATGTCGCAGTTCCAGCACCAGGACAACGGCGGCTACAGCGCCGACGAGGAAGCGGCGGAAGTGATCGACGAGGCCAATGCGCCCAAGGTCGGCCGCAACGATCCCTGTCCCTGCGGAAGTGGCAAGAAGTACAAGCACTGCCACGGCCAACTGAACTGACAAAGAGCCCCGCCAAGTGCGGGGCTTTTTTTGAGCACTGCCCCTGTAGTGCCGAGCCATGCTCGGCAGGGGCTTCACCGGTAATGCTCCTGCCGAGCTTGGCTCGGCACTACAGCCAGCCAGGCTTTTGTAGGAGCGGCGTAAGCCGCGAAGCCGGGAGTCCCGCCGGGCCAACCATCTTTGCACTCTGATGGTGCGCCAGCTTCGCGGCTGACGCCGCTCCTACAAAAGCAGGGGCCGAACTCAACGATTGCACCAACAGCCCTGTTTTCGGCATGCTCAGTCCATGACATCTCCTTCACGCTCGATCCACGTCGTGGCCGCCGTCATCACCGACGCGCGCGGTCGCATCCTGCTCAACCGGCGCACCGGCGACAGCGACATGGCCGGCCTTTGGGAATTCCCCGGCGGCAAGCGTGAGCCCGGCGAGACCTCGGAGCAGGCGCTGATCCGGGAGCTGCGCGAGGAACTGGGCATCGAGGCCGAGATCGGCGAGTGGGTGATGGACGTGCCGCAGATCTACCCGGACAAGCGCCTGCGCCTGGAAGTGCGCCGCGTACGCCATTGGAAGGGCACCGCGCGGGGCCGTGAAGGCCAGGCCATCACCTGGGTAACCCCGGACAAGCTGTCGCGCTATTCGATGCCGCCGGCCGACCTGCCGGTAGTGGCGGCGCTGCGCCAGCCCTGCCACTACCTGGTCACACCCGAGCCGACCGACGGCGAGGACGCCTGGCTGGCGTCGATCGAAGCCGCCATCGCCGGCGGCATCCGCCGCATCCAGCTGCGTACCCCGATGGCAGCGCAGCGCGAAGCCTTGGCCAGAACCGTGGTGGAGCGCTTCGGCAAGCAGGTTGAGGTGCTGATCAATCGCGATATCGCCTTGGCCAGTGCGCTGGGTGTCGGCGTGCACCTGGGCAGCGAGCAGCTAGTGCAGCTACAGGCGCGGCCCCTGCCCGAATCAATGCTGGTGGCCGCGTCCTGCCACGATCTTGCGCAGTTGCAGGCGGCACAGCAGCTGGGCTGCGATTTCGCGGTGCTGGGGCCGGTGCAGGCCACCGCTACCCATCCGGATGCCGTCAGCCTGGGCTGGGATGCCTTTGTGGAGCTGCGTGAGCGGGTCTCGCTGCCGATCTATGCGATTGGCGGCATGGGTGCTGGTGATGTCGAAACCGCGCGCCGGCATGGCGCCTTGGGTGTCGCCGCGATTCGTGCGTTGTGGCCGCAGGTCTGAGCAGCTGACGGCGTCGAGCTGCGCGCTTACAGGGTGATCCAGAAGCAATTGTATTGACGGCGTAGATGCAGGATGGTCCGCGTCGGTGTGGCGCTGCGCGGCAGGGTCTGCTCCAGGCGCAAAGCAATTGGACGACGTGGGCCGCTACTGGTGTTGCTGATTGCCTGCACATCCGGATAGCCACTGGTGCCGGCCGCCTGTGTGGGATCGACCGGGGTGCCATCGGTATAGGTGAATGGCTCGGGCGGCGCGGGAACATAGGCCGGTTCCTCCGGAAACACCGGTGCGATGTCGATCAGCGGCCGTTGCACGATCTCATCCAGCCTATCCATGACCCGGGTCGCGGCGGCGCTGGAAAGCCCATTCCAGAGATAGATGCCGGACAGTCGATTGGGATCGCGCGCATCGGCAGCCGATTGGATCTGTGCAACCAGTTCACTGAGCCGGCGTGCGCAGCTGTCGCGGTACAAACCACTACCGCCAACTGCACGTGCATCGGGTAGCAGGCGTGCGCGGGCACCCATTACTTCGCAGGGCTTGTCGCCATAGACGGTCTGACCCTGCGCATTGGTGCAGCGGTTGATCTTCTGCGCATGCGCATCGAATGCCGCCAAGGCGGAGCAGGTGAGCAACAGGAGTAACAGCAGGCGCATCGGCCAAGGGTAGCGGTTGGCCCTGCGCGCAGGAAGTGATGAGCGCTCAGCTTTTGCCGATGCGCTCCAGGACGGCGTTGGTCGGCTTGGCCAGGTTGAGCGTATAGAAATGCAGCGACGGCGCGCCGCCGGCAATCAGGCGCTCGCATAGACCGGCAACCACGTCGGCGCCGAAGCTGCGCACCGACTCCGCATCGTCGCCATAGGCCTGCATGCGCTTGCTGACCCAGCGCGGGATCTCGGCACCGCATTGCTCGGAGAAACGGCGCAGCTGGCTGAAGTTGGAGATCGGCATGACGCCGGGAATGATCGGCACCTCAACGCCCAGCTTGCGTGCCGCATCGACGAAGTGGAAGTAGGCGTCTGGGTTGTAGAAGTACTGGGTGATCGCGGCGTCGGCGCCGGCATCGATCTTGGTCTTGAAGTGGCGCAGATCGGTCAATGCATCGCTGGCCTGCGGATGGGTTTCCGGGTACGCGCCGACTTCGATACGGAAGGCATCGCCGTGCTCGGCACGGATGAAGGCAATCAGCTCGGAGGCGTAGCGCAGGTCACCGGGGAAGCCCATGCCCGAGGGCAGGTCGCCACGCAGGGCGACGATGCGTTTCACCCCGATGGCGCGGTAAAGCTTGAGCAGCTCGCGGATTTCCTCGCGGGTGCCACCGACGCAGGACAGATGTGGTGCCGCCTGCAGGCCGTGATGCTGGTTGAGGTGGCGCACGGTCTCGGAGGTATAGCTCAGGGTCGAGCCACCGGCGCCGAAGGTACACGACACGTATTCCGGCGCGTAGGCCTTGAGCTTGGCGGCGGTGCGGTCCAGCTGGGCGCGCTGGTCGTCGGTCTTGGGCGGGTAGAACTCGAAGCTGAGCGCGGTCATCGGAAGCGGCCGGGTCTGACGGAATGCCAGTGATTATATCTCTCTATCAAGATGGATGTGCAATGGTTTCAGCCGAGACCGCAGCAAGCCGGAGCAATCTCAGTGGGCGTGGCGTGCCGGGCGCTGCGGCAGCAGCGCGATGCAGGCGACGATGGCCAGTAGCAACACGGCCGTGGCGGGGTAGCGGCTCAGGGCCAGACCGCCGTGATCCAGCGGCTTGTCGAGGAAGTCGCCGACCACCGCGCCCAGCGGCCGGGTCAGGACGAAGGCCGACCAGAACAGGGCGGTGCGGGAGATGCGGGTGTAGAAGTACAACAGCGCTACCAACGCCAGCAGCCCGCCAAACAAGGCGATGCCGCCGGTATAGCCCAAGCCTTGGGTATCGGCGGCCCAGTCGCCCAAGGCGGTGCCCAGGGTCTGCGAGAAGGTGATGGTCAGCCAGTAGAAGAACTCGCTGCGTGGCGAGTTGATCTGGGTAACCGAGATACTGCCAGTGCTGCTTTGCCAGACGAACAGCGTGGTCAGCAGCAAGGCGAGCAGCAGGGTGGTACCGCCGGTATAGCCGATACCCAGCGAGCGATCGACATAGTCGGCCAGGGTGGTGCCGACCGTGGTGCTGGCGATGATGGCGAACCAGTAAACCCAGGGCCGGAAGTTGGGCGAGCGGATCTGCGCGAATACCGCGATCGCGAACACCGTGGCAAACAGCGCGGTGCCGATCAGGTAGCCGAGGTTCATTGACATGGTGACGGCATCACCGCCGACTTCGCCCAAGGTGGTGGCGAGGATCTTGATGATCCAGAAGCCGAGGGTGATGGCGGGGACCTTGCTGAGTGATTCGCTGAGTGAATCGGTCGGCGACATGGCAATCATCTACGCGGGAGTGCAGCCACTGTCGGTGTGCTGTTGTCGGAGTTGCGTCGTAGATTTGTGTGTGATGAGCGGGATGTTCATTGCGGCACGCGGCCGTTCGCAGCGAGCGAGGGCTCCTGCCGAGCATGGCTCGGCACTACGCTCCCTCCCTTTGCCGCAGGCAAGGGGAGGGCTGGGGAGGGGTAGTTCTGCTTCATTGCTTTGTGCTTCTGCACTGCGCGAGGGGGCGGAAGTAGAAGCCGTAAATCAAATGCGTTTGAACGTTGAATTCACCGCAAACGACGCCCTCCCCTACGCCTTCGGCGCAAGGGAGGGAGCAGGGCTTTGCCGCTTTCGGCATGTCAGTGAACCGCAGTAAGCCTCCGGCTATGCCGGTTCTGGCAGCAACGCCCAGCCAGCAAAAACCACGCTCGGCTTAACATTCGGTTTGCGATGATCCAACGCCAGCGCCACTCCGGCGCCGCCTCAACTGGAAAGCCAGCATGAACGCATCCAGCGCCATCCGCCGCGACGTCGGCCCCATTGCCCTGATGCTTACCGGCCTGGGCTCGATCATCGGCTCGGGTTGGCTGTTCGGCGCCTGGCGCGCAGCCGGCCTGGCTGGGCCCGGTGCGATCTGGGCGTGGGTGCTTGGCGCGGCCATCATCCTCACCATCGCCCTGACGTACGCGGAGCTGGGCGCGATGTTTCCCGAATCTGGCGGCATGGTGCGCTACAGCCATTACTCGCACGGTTCGCTGGTCGGCTTCATTGCCGCCTGGGCCAACTGGATCGCCATCGTCTCGGTGATTCCGGTCGAGGCCGAGGCCTCGGTGCAGTACATGGCGTCATGGCCGTGGCAGTGGGCGCAGGACATGTATGTACAGCAGCCGGGCGGAATGGGTGAGCTCAGTCATGCCGGCCTGCTGATCGCGGCGGTGCTGGTGATCGTCTATTTCCTGATCAATTTCTGGAGCGTGAAGCTGTTCGCGCACTCCAATAGCGCCATCACTGTGTTCAAGCTGATCGTGCCGACCTTGACCGCTGTGGCCTTGATCGCAAGCGGCTTCCATGCTGAAAATTTCTCAGTTGGATTGAAAGGACCGGGTACACCAATCCTGGACTTCTCCGCCATCCTTACAGCCATTGCAACTGCCGGCATTGTTTTCAGCTTCAACGGTTTCCAGAGTCCGGTGAATCTGGCCGGTGAAGCGCGTAACCCCGGTCGCAGCATTCCGTTCGCGGTGGTCGGCTCGATCCTGCTGGCGGCAGTGATCTATGTGTTGCTGCAGGTGGCGTATATCGGCGCAGTGCCGAGCCAGATGTTGGCCGAGCACGGCTGGCATGGTATCGATTTCCGTTCGCCCTTCGCTCAGCTGGCCTTGATCCTCAACCTGCATTGGCTGGCGATGCTGTTGTACGTGGATGCCTTCGTCAGCCCCAGCGGCACCGGCATGACCTACACCGCAACCACCGCGCGCATGATCTACGGCATGCAGCAGAACGGCACCGCGCCCAAGGTGCTGGGCAATATCCATCCGCGCTGGGGCGTCCCGCGCCCGGCGATGTGGCTGAACCTGGCGGTGTCCTTCCTGTTCCTGTTCTTCTTCCGTGGTTGGGGCACGTTGGCTGCGGTGATCTCGGTAGCCACCGTTATTTCCTACATGACCGGGCCGATCAGCGTGATGTCACTGCGCCGAACCGCGCCGAACCTGCATCGTCCGCTGCGGGTGGTCGCACTGCCGATACTGGCGGGCGTGGCTTTCGTAATGGCCACCGAACTGCTGTATTGGGCGCGCTGGCCGCTGACCGGTGAAATCATCCTGCTGATGGTTATCGCTCTGCCTGTCTACATCTATTACCAGCGCAAGATTGGTTGGCATGATTTCGGCCGCCAGCTGAAAGGCGCGATGTGGCTGATCTGCTATCTGCCACTGTTGGCATTGGTGTCGTGGGCGGGCAGTACTGCCTTCGGCGGCGCTGGCTACCTGAGCTATGGCTGGGATCTGCTGCTGGTGGCAGCAATTGGTGTCGTGTTCTATCTGTGGGGCGTCAACTCCGGCTGGCGCACGCCGTCGATGGATGTGGCCGAACACGAGGCGCAGGCGCAGGCCTGAGCTGGCTGGCGAAGGCTCGCTACTAGCAGTGGACGTAGACGCCGCGGTTCCGGTCTTCGCACCGATCGCCGACAATGTCGCCCTCCTTTGCTGGAAGCGATGATGTCCATCTACCTGACGCCGTTTGCACGTACCCGTTTGTTTCCGCGCACGCCGCGCGCCAATACCATTCAGGACTGCAGTGCCGAGGAGTTCGAGCAGTATTTGAATACGCATGCTGCCGACAAGGTACTCGATGGCTATGCGCCGTTCTGCAAGCTGCATGTCTACAGGAACTGGACCAGCACCCGTTGCCTGACCGTAGCGGTCACCGAACAGAACCGGCACTTGCTGCGTTCGGGCTATGAGGCACGCAGCCGCGAGGAGTTGCCGGTGCTGGTGCGCTGGTTTGAAGGCGTTGAGCCGGCCGTGGCCGAGTATCTGGTGGTCATCCTCTACAGCCGCGAACAGCTGGAGAAGGAAGGCTCGCCGATCGAAGCCGACTGGGGCGTGGTCGGTTGTCTGTATACCGCAACGGCTGAAGAAATCCCGATGGCGCCCATCACCATGATGCGCAATGCTTTGGGCGTTGAAGAAGGTGGCTCCGGTGTGCCGATTGACCGTACCGCTTACGCGCGTGCTGTTGAGTTCTGGGGTGCCAATGCAAACTGGCGCTGATTCTCTGCCGCTCACCGCGAAGCGAAGCGGTCTGTTCGCAATCAGTGGCCGGCATGTGCTGTTGGCGGTTCTGGTATTCGTTGTCGAAGTGATCATCGCCACACGCCTGCCGCATGTGTCGTGGATACGAGCCTATCTCGGCGATGTGCTGGTGGTGATCCTGCTTTACGCAATGATCCGCAGCGTGTTTCGCATCAATGATTACCTGGTCCTGCTGTTTGTGTTCGTGTTCGCTTGTGGCATCGAGTTTGCGCAGTACTTCCATGTGGCCGAACGGCTTGGCTACGTGCGTGGCGATGTCATGTACACGGTGATAGGCAATACGTTTTCGTGGGGCGACATTATTTGTTACGCAGTTGGCTGTGCAGCAACAGGGCTTATCGTGCTGCTAACTCGCGCATTAGTCCGTATTCATCGCTGAAGCATGCTGTATTGCGCGTCTGCACGAATGTGCTGTGGACGCGGCTTTAACATG
This sequence comes from Stenotrophomonas sp. STEN030, assembly GCF_056759995.1. NCBI lineage: Bacteria > Pseudomonadati > Pseudomonadota > Gammaproteobacteria > Lysobacterales > Lysobacteraceae > Stenotrophomonas > Stenotrophomonas sp. STEN030. Next base: position 117,268 of record NZ_JBRREB010000003.1, read on the forward strand.
CCTTAACAGCTGTTCGCGTAGAATGCTCCGGCTCAGCATCATTCAGCGATTACGCACAGGCACCCTGCCTGTTGATGCTTGGACAGCCGGCACTGCGCCTTTACCGGGATGATCCCGGTTTTTTCTGTCCCCGACCGTTCCCGTGGCCTTGCCGCGGGGCATTCCTTCGTGCGCATTACGGCCTGCGCGAACTCATGTAAGCCAAGGCCAAGCACGCAATCAACTCAGTAACGGGAGGACTGGTCCTGTCATGTCTACAGGTGAATCCACTATCCGCAATGAGCCGCTGCAAATCGAAGACATCACCGTCATCGATAAGGCAAAAGTAAAAAAAGCAGTCACCGCCGCCGCGTTGGGTAACGCGATGGAATGGTTCGACTTTGGTGTGTACGGCTTTGTCGCCTATGCCTTGGGCAAGGTGTTTTTCCCGGAAGCGTCGCCCAGCGTGCAGACCATCGCCGCGCTTGCAACGTTCTCGGTGCCGTTCCTTGTGCGTCCGCTGGGCGGCGTGTTTTTTGGGGTCATGGGGGACAAATTCGGCCGGCAGAAAGTGCTGTCGGCAACCATCATCCTGATGGCAGTCAGTACCTTCTGCATCGGTTTGATTCCATCGTATGAAAGCATCGGCATACTCGCGCCGATCCTGTTGCTGCTGTGCAAGTTGGCGCAGGGTTTCTCCGTTGGTGGCGAGTACACCGGTGCTGCGGTGTTCGTTGCCGAGTTCGCACCGGACCGGCGACGTGGCTTCCTCAGCAGCTGGTTGGACTTCGGCTCGATCATTGGCTTTGTTTCCGGTGCCGGCGTGGTGGTATTGCTGAGCAGCATCGTTGGCGAAGCGCAGTTCCTTGAGTGGGGCTGGCGTATCCCGTTCTTCCTCGCTGCGCCGCTGGGCTTGATTGGCCTGTACCTGCGCCACGCAGCGGAGGAAACGCCGGCTTTCACCGAGCAGCTGGAGCGCATGGAGAAAGAGGATCAGGACGCCGTCGGCAGCGCGCCGCGGATCTCCTTCAAGGAGATCGTGACCAAGTATTGGCGTTCGCTGCTGGTCTGTGTGGGTATCGTGCTGGTCACCAACGTCACCTACTACATGTTGCTGACGTACATGCCAACCTACCTGTCGCATAACCTGCATTACTCGGAAGATCATGGTGTGTTGATCATCATCGTGGTGATGGTGGGCATGCTGTTCGTGCAGCCGTTTGTCGGCATGGCCAGCGACCGTATTGGCCGCCGGCCGTTCATCGCCGCGGGTAGTCTTGGTTTGCTGATTGCTGCGATCCCGGCGTTCCATCTGATCACCAGCGGCAATACCGGTTGGATCTTCGTTGGCCTGCTGTTGCTGGCGGTGTTGTTGAACTGCCTGATCGGTGTGATGGCCTCAACCCTGCCGGCGATGTTCCCAACGCGTGTGCGCTACAGCGCACTGGCCAGTGCGTTCAACATCTCGGTGATCATTGCCGGTGTCACTCCGACGCTTGCCGCGTGGCTGGTGGAAACCACCGGCGACCTGATGATGCCGGCCTACTACCTGATGGTAGTGGCGCTGATTGGTCTGGTAACCGCGTACTTCATGCATGAGACGGCCAACAAGCCGATGCGTGGCGATACGCCAAATGCGGGCAGCCGCCGCGAAGCGCGCGAGCTGCTGCAGGAGCAGTACGACCATATCGAAGCCAGCGTTGATGGCCTGGATGTTGAGATCAACGACATGCAGGACAAGCTCGCCGACCTTGAGCGGCGCAAGCAGGCCTTGATCGATCGTCATCCAGACCTTGTCTGACAAGCTCTCTCCCTTGCACCGAAGGTGCAGGGGGCGGCGTTTGACTGTTTAGAGCCGAGCCATGCTCGGCTGGGGCTCTACCAGGAAAGCCTCTGCCGAGCATGGCTCGGCACTACCGCTTCGCCCCCTCCCTTTCGCGTAGCGAAGGGGAGGGTTGGGGAGGGGTGTTCTTCGCAAGAAACTCAACGCGCAGGCATCTCTGGTTTGCAGTCGTAGCCCTTACCCGGGCTACGTCATTTCCGCTATCAATCCTTCGCGCTGATCAGGAACGCAGATCAAACGTTGCACCGAAAGCGCAGCGCGTTGAGCTGCGGGAAGCGCGCGATGATAGCGATGGCGTCCTTCCAGTGCGTTTCAAAGGCTTCGTCCGGCACCGGCAGAAACGCCGGGTCCACGCCGTTGAAGCGGAACTCAATTCCCCGATCAGGCAATAGCTGGCGGGTGATCGCAGTTGGCGTGCGGCCGTTGCGCAGGTGCCAGACAAGTTCTTCAATCACGGTATTCCAGGCATCCACTTCAAGATCATCAATCCACTGCATGTGGCGGGTCCTTGGCTCGGTGGTAGTGCAGGGCAACGCGGGTAGGTGAAGTGCTGGGTACGGCTGAATCCGGATACGCGGTGACCGATCATCGCTCAAATGGGCTGGCACTGCGTTATCTGCGCTGTAGCGCTGTCCGGCCTGCGAGCCTGTCGGCAAATTCGCCGCATGTTCGGACATTCAAGAAGAATCTCGATTATCAATAGCTTCAAGGCCGGACAACGCGGCTGTTGAATCAGCTGTCTGACGTAGCAACGCAAGCAGTAAGCGCTGAAACAACACAGTTTCGCGCATGCAAACGGACAGTTGCTGTGCGCGGCTTCATGCGCTTTGTTCAAGGCGCAATGCTGCAGTTGTGAAAACCCATTGCGACGACTTCTGGTAAATTCCGCGAAAGGAATCCGATTGGTGTCTGCAGATTGCAGACGGTCATCACATCTGGAATAGGCATGGATAAGCTGAATAACCTTCTAGCACAGGTCGCTGTGCTGGGCAATGCGCAGCGTCAGTACCAATTGCAGTGCGCCGAATTTGGCAGCAACGTGGTCGAGCGCTGGTGGGGGCGTGATGCGCTGTCCGCGCATGCATCGACCGAAGTGGACGTACTTTCCACCGATCAACACATCGACCTGGATGCATTGCTCACCAAGCAGGCAGCGTTGCTGATCCGCACTGCGGACGGTGGCGAACAGCGCCGCAGTGGTTTGATTGCTTCTGCGCAACGCATGGGCAGTGATGGTGGGCTGGTGCGTTACCGCCTTTCACTGCACTCCTGGACCTGGTGGTTGCAGCACGCGCGCCATAGCCGGGTTTTCCAGGACAGCAATGTGCGGCAGATTGTGGACGCTGTGCTGCAGGATTATCCGGATCTGGCCAACTGGCGCTGGGCCGAAGGCTGCGATGAGTTCATTGGCACGCGCGTGCGTAGCTATTGCGTGCAGTACCGTGAAAGTGACCTCGATTTCCTGCAACGGCTGCTGGCCGAGGAAGGCTTGGGCTGGCGGCTGTACCAGGACGAGCAAGCACCGTGCGGTAACAGCATGGAGATCTTCGCCGACAGCCAGGCGCTACCCGAGGATGCGGCCAGCGCCAAGGTTGGCGTGCGCTTCCATCGCAGTGATGCCACCGAGTCCAGTGACAGCATCCAGACACTGGGTAGAAGCCGTGCATTGGGCAGCACCCACATCAGCTTGCTCAGCGACGATTACCGCTCGGTGCGTGGCATCACGGCGCAATTGCCGATGGATGGCGGCGGCGAGCAATCGCAGCGCGAGAGCTACGATTCGGTCGGTGCCTACGCTTTCAGCAACGCCGCCACGGCAGCGTGGTACGCCAAGCTGCAAGCGCAGTCGCATGAAGTGCACAGCCGTACGTGGCTTGGGCAAGGCACCGTTCGTGGTTTTCAATCCGGTACCTGGCTACAGGTAATGCAGGCCCCGTTCAGCTCAGCACCAGAGTTGTTGCTGACCGAAGTGGAACACGCCGGCATCAACAACCTGCCCACCGATGTTCGCCAGGCAATGGACGACGCGCTAGGCAAAGCGCCCATCGGCACAGCCGACGCAGCGCTATGGCAGCAGGCTGAGAAATTGGGCTATGCCAACCGCTTCAAGGCAACCGAGCGTGCAATGCCATGGCGGCCTGCATTGGTGGATGGCACCGGGCAGCGCTTGAACCCGCGCCCGACTGCGCCGGGCTACCAGACCGCACGCGTGGTGGCTTCGCATGGCGGCAAGGGCCAGGACGTCCATGCAGATAGCATGGGCCGCATCCGCGTCTGCTTCCATTTCCAGAATGGCGAAGCCGACACCACTTGGCTGCGCGTCGCACAGCGTTACGCCGGCCCCGGCGTGGGCGCACAGTTCCTGCCGCGCATAGGCCAGGAAGTGCTGGTTGGCTTCCTCGATGGCGATATCGATCGGCCCATCGTCCTGGGCGCGCTTTACAACGGCCGCGGTGAAGCCGGCATTGCACCCACACCCGCTGGCGCCAGCGCCAGTGGCGACCGCTGCGCCTACGCACAGGCCCGCGATGGCGCCGCCAGCGCACAAGCCAACCTGAGTGGCGGCCACGCCCCTGCTTGGCACGCAGCGGGCGCAGGCGACGAAGCACATCGCAATCCCGGCGCAGTCTGGGGCATCCGCTCACGCGAATGGGAAGGCGGCCAAGGCAGCAATCACCTGCTGTTCGACGACAGCGACCAACAGCTGCGCGTGCAACTGGCCAGCAGCCAACAGACCTCGCAGCTGAGCCTCGGTCATCTGCGCCACCAAGCCGACAACTTCCTTGGCAGCCTGCGCGGCACCGGCTTTGAACTGCGCAGCGACGCGTGGGGCGCAGTACGGGCAAGCTCCGGTGCGTGGTTCAGCGCCTATGCGCATCGCAGCAGCAGCCCTGCCGGCGAAGTGGTGCAACCAGCGGCCTTGCTCAACCAGCTGCAAAGCCTGAGCACCCGCTTCAGCCAAGCCGCACGCACCCACCTGACCAGCACGTTGGTAATGAAGGAAGGCGCACTCAGCAAGGGCAGCTCCAGCATCGCGCCGGATCATGCACCGCTGGCTGCAATGCTGGCCAGCGCCAAGACCACGGTCGCAGGCGCTGAGTTCGATGCTGCAAGCGGCGAAGCTGCGCAGCGCAAGGCAACAGCGGGGAATGACCGCGTCCCCCACAGCGGCGACCCGCTGCTGGGCTTTGCCGCGCCAGCAGGCATCGTGCACGTCGCAGGGCAGGCATTGCACTGGTCGGTAGGCGAAGGCCTGCTGCTGGCCAGTGGCGGAGATAGCGATACCGCGGTGATGGGCAATGCGCGTCTGCATGCCGGGCAGGCCATCGGCATGCTGGCGTGTGCGATTGAAGGCGGCGCAGGCGATGGCAACGCATTGAGCGTGGTTGCCGGTACCGGTGAGTTGAATGTGCAGGCCCAGAACGACGAAGTGCGACTGCAGTCAAAGCAGGCACTACGCGTTGCGAACGCGCAGGGCGTGGTGGAGCTTGCCGCGGGTAAGACGATTCACATCGCTACGACCGGTGGCGCCAGCGTGACCATCGAGGGCGGGAACATCACGTTCAACTGCCCGGGCACGATTACCGTGCATGCGAGCAAGAAGTCGTTTGTGGGGCCGGCTGAACTGGCACGGGAGCTACCTACGTTCCCAGTTCCAAGCTTCGCGCCTGAGCCCATGGATTTCGATTTCTGGTTGCAGGACATGCCTGGCCCGACCGGCAATCCGTTGGCGGAGACGTCCTGGAAGATCATCAAGAATCGCGGTAAGCCGGCCGGCGCCGTGCTGCGCGATGCAAAGCGGGTGCTACTGAATGGTGTAACGGACGCGGACGGGCACGTAGTACTGGATGGCGAGCAGCAGGAGTTGTTGGCGCGTGAGTACGCCAGTACCCCCAGCCAGCTTTGGTTGCTGTATCCGGGGCATTCGGTGCAGATCAATGTTGCGCGCGACAACGGCGATTGGGATGACGACCAGCGCCTGCGCATGGAACTTGGCGCCGCAGGTTTTACCTCGGTTGTGCGCACCGACATGGTCGGCATACGGCAGCAGGGCGAAATGGACTATGCAAGGAGCGCGCTCGAGCGGTTCGATCAAAGTGGCACGTCGACAAAGCTGAAAGATCTCATCAAGCGTTGAATTGCCACGCAATTACGGCGCGTTGGCGCAAGGAACGGACTCATGACAGGTGCAAGGACGGTAACTCAGATTGTTGATGGCAGTGGTAAGGCGCAACGCGCCTTCGAGCAGCCTGGCTGGTTTTTGACCAACACTGACGACAAGTTGGGCGAGGCATTCGAAGGCCAAAGTGTTGTGCTCGACCCTGCTGTCCCCGAATGGTCCGAGGTATTTGGGCAGCCGCTGCCGGGTCATGATGTCGAGTTCTTTGTCTGTGGTGACAGCTACTTCAAGCGCGTGGCTCGTGAGATCAGCAACGCCCAAGAGGGCGTTTTCATTGCGGGCTGGCAGATCAATTACGCAGTCCAGATGGGCGACGGCAGTACGTTGCTGTCCTGTCTGGACAAGGCTGTGGAAAATGGTGCAACGGTCTATGTGATGCCATGGTTGGCGCCGCCGGGGCCGATAGATACCGGATATCTGCACACGATGATGGCGGTGTTCCATCTCAATGGCGGAAAGGGCCTGACCAATCAGCCCAGGAAGGGGCGTGCATTTTGCATGCCTGCGGTCGGTCAGAGTGATATGACCAGCTTGAACGCGTTCTTCTCTCATCACCAGAAGCTGGTGATAGTGGATAACAAGAAGGCCTACGTCGGTGGTATCGACCTGGCCTACGGCAGGCGTGAGACTGGCTCCTACAGCCTTCTGGCTGAAGGACGGACCTTGGGCGAATACTACTCGCCGAATGTTCCGCCCATCAAAGAGCCAACGGCGATGGAGCTACGAGACAGCATGCCGCTGATACAGCTGCTGATCACTGGTCTGCTGCCGCCCGGTGCGAGGCAGGTGGTAGCATTTCCGTTCAGTCCTGCGGACGGCTACAAAGGCATCTTTGCCCGTACGGTTGATTTCAGTAGAAGCATTAGCGGCTGGATGGATGATCGCCGCGATGACTTCAAGGACCTCGTCGATCGTCATAATCCGCTGGAAGGTACAGGCACCAAGGCACTGGAGTACGGTGAAGCTAAAGCAGTCGAAGCCCAGCAGTGGTTATGGGATCGAGTGCCATCCGCCCAGCGCCGTGAGATCCGCAATCTTTGGGAAGCCGGGGGGCAGGAGTTCAGGCAGGGCGTTGACCTGATGTGGGATCTTTTGCTCGGGGTTGACGTATCCCAGCTTCCATACAAGAAGGAAATATTCGCTCTGGTCGCGGAAGCGACAAACGCCTTGGTGGGCGTGCTGGTCAGCCTTTCCAGTGAACGGATTGGTGCCTTCCATCGCTATGACCGTTTGTTTGACGAGCCAGTCCAGCAGCATCCTGGGCAGACCCGCATGGTCGATCCGGAACGCCAACCTCGGCAGCCTTGGCATGACGTGCATTGCGGCATCGAAGGGCCGGCAGTTCACGATCTCAGCCGGAACTTCACCCAGCGTTGGAATGCGGTCGCGCAAGCGTATCGGGGCACGTACTCCGCCAATCGCCACCAGCCGTTGGTGCGCTACTTCTTGCTGCTGTTCAATGTGGTTACACCTTCGCGGGCGAACGTAGCCAATATCGAACCGCAGCACAGATCAAAGCAGGTGACCGCGGGTGCGGCTGCCAATAAAAGCTGTTGGGTGCAGGTGCTGCGTAGCGCGCCAAAAGAATTGTTGCGGGCAGAGCATGCCGCAGGCGCCAAACAGGAAAAGCTGCCCGCCCAGAACAACTGCCTCAAGGCCATGCTGAAGGCGATTCATGGTGCCCAGCAATTCATCTACATCGAAGGCCAGTTTTTTCAGAGTGACAACGCCGGCTTTGTGGATGACTACGAGCCTGACAAGCTGCTGTCAGGGCCAGCGGGCGCGATGGTTTCCATCCGCGGACTGGAAGGCTACGACAAGTACGCGGAATTGTTGGGCATCAAGGATGTGCCGATCAACACCATCAACCCGGCCACGGTGAAGTGGCAGAACACCGGTAAAGTACTGCTTGATGATGACTACCAGGCGTTCGAGCGCGCGGTGCGACGTATCCTCAGCAATCACGAGACCATCACTACGGTCGATGTGATGGAGCACGCGGGCAAGGAGAAACCGAGTCGGCAGAACCCGCAACCGAAACCGCTATACCAGTCGAAGTTGCTCAACCCGATCAACAAGGCTCTGGCGCGGCGCGTCGAACGTGCTATCAACGAAGGCAATCCGTTCCACGTTTATCTGGTGGTGCCAGTGCACCCGGAAGGCATGCTTGACCAGATAACCCTTATGCGCCAGGTGGATTTGACCATGCAGTCACTGGTGCATGGCACCCAGAGCTTGGTCAATTGCGTGCGTCGTGCGTTGGTTGCACGGTATGAGCAAGAGCACGGCGGACTGAGCGAGGAGGAGGCGCTGAAGAAGGCACAGGAGATGTTGTTGGAAGAACTTCTGGAGCAGAATGCCGGAAAGCGGTGGCCGAACTACGTGACCTTGCTGAATCTACGTAATCATGCGGTCATGGCCAGCGGACGACCGGTAACCGAACAGATCTATGTGCATAGCAAATTGCTGATTGCCGATGACAACGTGGCTGTTCTTGGTAGTGCCAACATCAATGATCGCAGCATGTTGGGAATGCGAGATTCGGAACTGGCGGTCATTGTGGCTGGTGGTCCGCAGGTGACGGTGAAGCTGGACGGGGTGCGTACGTCGAGGGTTTCTGCGCGCGTGCATGAGTTCAGAAAGTCTCTGTGGCGGAACATTTTCGGTGGGAAAAGTGAGGGAAACCAGAGATCAGCTGACAATCTTCTTGGAGCTGAAGTCCTCGCGCAGCCTGCGGCAAATAGCACTATTCGTTTGATACGAGAACAGGCCATTGATAACGCGGGTGCTTATGATGCTGCCTTTGCCTTTGTGCCTAGAAGTACACCCGCAAGTATTGTTTGCGATGGTCCTGCGAATGCAATGAATCTGAACGCAGCGCTTTGGCCCACATGGCGTTATCCAGAGCCCGAGGATGTGCCGAAGGGAAGTTCGAATGGGGAGAATCGTGGCAAGCTGAAGTTCCGTATGCCATTTGATCCACTGTTCTGGCGTGAAGCGAAACGAGCCGATGACGACGGGCACCTGATCTGGGAGATTGGCTATGACGCCAAAGCCCGCCCGCAAGGCGTGTCTGGTGTGGCGCCAGAAAGTGTGCCGGTGGGTGTGCGGGGCTTTATCTGCGCTTTGCCGGTGGGCTGGTTGGCTAAAGAAAGTAATAACACGGGTTTTGCGCTATCGATTCTGGCCAATCTTGATAAAGAACAGGTCCAGCATGATGAAGTACAGATCGCTCAGGTTGAAGCCGTGCCAGATCCAACTCAAGCTTGAGGCATGAACGCGATGAAAAAACACATGGAAACAGGACGGACACTGGTACTTGTTTCGACACTTCTGGTAGGCCCTGTCGCATGTGATGCGTCAACCCCGCCGTCGGTTCCTAACTCTGGGTCTTTGGTTGAAGAACGTCTGCAGCAGCATATCCCACGTTTGCAGACAACGCGCGATTTCAGGCCAACCTGGACGCCAGGCTCTACCCGCGAATGTTTGGGGCGGCTGGTATTCGAGGTGGATGGCGCGATCGAATGGGCGCTGGATCCGCTGCGCAAGGTGGAGGACAACGAGCCCCCTTTATTCGCGGACGGCGTGCCCGGCGATCGTCGTGAACGCATGGGCTACGGAGTAATGCGGGTGATGGTGTCGCAACCCGCGACGGAAGAAGTGATGGAGATGCATCGTGACCGCTATCAGTTTGCAGATCGCGGTGCGAGCGTTGCCGCCTGGACCAGAGGAGTTGCAGAGGATGAGGCAGAGTTGGAGGCGGCCCGAGCAAGGGGGGAGCAAGAGGGAGTACTTAGAAGCTATGAGAGGTCAGTGCGAGAGGCCAAAGAAAAACTGAAAATCGCCCGCAACCGACGCATCCACAACTTCGGTTTTCCCGGTGAACTTGCAACAGAAAGCGGCACAGGTCGATTGGCAGTACGCACCCTACTGGGTGGCAACGTCATTTCGTTGGTGGCCTATGTGAACTCCGAGGAGGGCAATCCGCTCCGAGAGGAGGCCATGGCCAAGATCCGCCGCGACATCAAGCGCATGCGGCTGCGCGCGCCCGGCGAAGTACCAGACGAGCCCGGTGTTTGTTTCCCCGGCCTGTTCTTCGCCGACGACGGCACCACCGATTATCACGCGCACGCCTCGTTCCGTTACGTGGACCGGCCCAATGTCGCCTACAGCATCGATACCGGTTACCGGCCGGCACCAGAGCAAGGCGAAGGCATCGCCAAGCAACCCATCTCCAACTGGAGGCAGGTCCTGGCCTATCCAGGTGTACTGCTGACAATGCCGGCAGATGACGTGCAGCGACGCGATGTTGTCAAACCAGGCGGAATTCTAGCCGGCGGGTTGAGCTTCGATAAAACTGGTATCGCGATCACCCGCGAAGGCGATACCAAGCGCGATCCCACTGTGCGCACTTACCAGTTGTATGCAGGCATGCCGGGGATTGAAGGCGTTCAAGCAATGCCCTTCGTTTCGATGACGATGCAGGGTTGGTCGCAACAGACCTATCCGCAGCTGAAGCAGCAACCGCCGCCGCTTGAGGAAAGTGAAAAGCGTTTCGACGCCATCCTGCACAACCTGCACTTGCGCCACACGAATCCGGAGATGCCGGATTACGAGCGCCTATTGGGCAAGCAGACTGTTTCGCCAGAGTAGACGGAGGCAGCAGCTCTGCTCCCTCCCTTTCGCGTAGCGAAGGGGAGGGCTGGGGAGGGGTGCTTTCGAGGCTGTGCACGCCTGCAGCAGCCCCCTCCCAACCTCCCCCTGCTGCGCAAGGGGAGGGGCCCAAGCGCGGTGTTGCGCAGGCGATAACAAGGACGTCACTGGAACATCGTTCCAACCTGGTGAAATCATGAAGAGCGCTAGGGCAGGTGTGCATGAGCCGGCAATGAGCAGATCGCAGAAGTGTTTTGAGGCGCGCCCGGCGAAATCGAAGAACCGTGACACCAGTCTCTCTACGCGCGATCCGCTGAAGGTCTACACATTTGTGAATAGGTCTGGTGTCTTCACGCAAGCATTCGCAAAGCCCGCAATTTGAGCCAATTTCCAAGCTGTTCCCACCAATCCGACCCCTCCAACCCGTAACGCGGGCTATAGGAAAGTTCTGATAGATTCGGTCTTGGGGGATCCTATTGCGTCTGCTGAATGGTGGGCGGGAATTGCATTGGGTTGGCATGGATAAGCTGAATAGCCTGATGGCGCAGGTGGCTGCGCCGAGTGATGCACAGCGTCAGTATCAATGGCGATGCTCGGGATTTGGCGGGGGCATGGTCGAACGCTGGTGGGGCCGCGATGGCCTGTCTGCGCATGCGCAGACGGATGTGGATGTGCTGTCCACCGATCAAGGCGTTGCGCTGGATGCGCTGCTTGGCACCCAGGCGGTGCTGGTGATGCGCATGGCCGATGGTGGCGAGCAGCAACGCAGTGGTCTGGTCGCGCACGCACAGCGCATGGGCAGTGATGGCGGACTGGTGCGCTATCGCCTGTCGCTGCGGTCGTGGACCTGGTGGCTGCAGCATGCACGGCACAGCCGTGTGTTCCAGGACAAGAGCGTGCGCGAGATCGTCGACGCCGTGCTTGCCGACTATCCGGACCTGGCCAATTGGCGCTGGGCCGAAGGCTGCGATGAATTCATTGCTACGCGCGTGCGCAGCTATTGCGTGCAGTACCGCGAGAGCGATCTGGATTTCCTGCAGCGGCTGTTGGCCGAGGAAGGGCTGGGTTGGCGCCTGTACGCCGAGGAGCAGTCAGCTTGCGGCAACGGCATGGAGATCTTTGCCGACAGCCTGAACCTGCCGCAGGACGCCAGCAGCGCCGCTGCCGGTGTGCGCTTCCACCGCAGTGATGCCACCGAATCCACGGACAGCATCCAGACGCTGGGCCGACGCCGCAGCTTGGGCAGCACCAGCCTGAGCCTGCTCAGCGATGATTACCGTCAGGTGCGCAGCATCAGCACGCAGCTGCCTTTGGACGGCGGCGGTGACGCCTCCAAGCGTGAAAGCTATGACGCCGTTGGCGCATATGCATTCAACAATGCCGGCGCGGCAGATTGGTATGCGCGCTTGCATGCGCAGGCGCATGAAGTCCACGGCCGCAGCTGGCAGGGCCAGGGCACGGTGCGCGGTTTCCAGTCCGGCACCTGGCTTGAGGTGCAGCAGGCGCCGTTTGCGACCGCGCCCGAGTTGTTGCTGGTGGAGGTGGAGCACGCGGGCATCAACAACCTGCCCACTGATGTACGCAAGGCGATGGACGATGCCTTGGGTAGCACGCCGATGGCCGGGATCGATGCCGGGCTGTGGCAGCAGGCCGAGAAAGTGGGCTATGCCAATCGCTTCAAGGCGACCGAGCGGAGCTTGCCGTGGCGACCGGCGCTGGAGGATGGCAACGGCCATCGACTGAATCCACGACCGACCGTGCCGGGCTATCAGACCGCAGTGGTCGTCGCGGGACAGGGCGGCAACAGCAAGGACGTGCATGCCGACAGCCTTGGCCGGATTCGGGTGCGCTTCCACTTCCAGGATGAGCAGGGCGACACCACCTGGCTGCGGGTAGCCCAGCGCTATGCGGGCCCCGGTGTTGGCGCGCAGTTCCTGCCGCGTATTGGCCAGGAGGTGCTGGTTGGTTTCCTTGAGGGTGATATCGACCGTCCCATCGTATTGGGCGCGCTGTACAACGGCCGTGGCGAAGCGGGCGTTGCGCCCACCCCCGCTGGTGCCAGTGCCGACGCCGATCACAGCGCCTATGCACAGGCGCGCGATGGCGCCGCCAGTGCGCAGGGCAATCTCAGTGGCGGCCATGCACCGGCCTGGCATGCGGCAGGCGCCGGCGACGATGCGCACCGCAATGCGGGCGCGGTATGGGGCATACGTTCCCGAGAGTGGGACGGCGGCGAAGGCAGCAATCACCTGCTGTTTGATGACACCGACCAGCAACTGCGCGTGCAGCTGGCCAGCAGCCAGCAGACCTCGCAGTTGAGTCTTGGCCATCTGCGCCATCAGGCCGACAACTTCCTTGGCAGCCTGCGCGGCACCGGCTTCGAGCTGCGCAGTGATGCCTGGGGCGCGGTGCGTACAACGTCGGGCGGCTGGTTCAGTGCCTATGCGCACCGCAGCAACAGTCCGGCGGGCGAAGCCGTGCAACCGGCGGCCCTGCTCAATCAGTTGCAGGCCTTGAGTACACGCTTCAATCAATCGGCGCGCACGCATCTGACCACTGCGTTGGCGATGAAGGAAGGCGCACGCGGCAAGGACCGCTCCAGCATCGTGCCGGACAAGGCGCCGCTGGCAGCGATGTTGGCCAGCGCCAAAACCACGGTTGCCGGTACGGAGTACCAAGCTGCCAGCAGCGAAGCCGAGCAGCGGCAGGCAAGTGCCGGTGAGGGCCGGGTACCGCATAGCGGCGATCCGCTGCTGGGATTCGCGGCGCCGGCTGGCATTGTCCATGTCGCTGGGCAGGCACTGCACTGGTCGGTTGGCGAAGGCCTGCTATTGGCCAGCGGCGGTGACAGCGATACCGCGGTGATGGGCGACGCGCGTCTGCACGCAGGCCAGGCCATCGGCATGTTGGCCACTGCCGTGGAAGGCGGTGCCGACGGCGGCAATGCATTGAGCGTGGTAGCCGGCACCGACGAACTGAACGTGCAGGCGCAACACGACGAAGTGCGCATGCAATCAAAGCAGGCCCTGCGCGCAGCCAGCGCCCAGGGCGTGGTGGAACTGACTGCCGGCAAGACCTTGCACATCGCCACCACCGGTGGCGCCAGCGTCACCATCGAAGGCGGCAACATCAGCTTCAACTGCCCGGGCAAGATCACCGTGCATGCGAGCAAGAAGAGCTTCCTTGGCGGCACCCATCTGTCCACCGAAATGAACAGCTGGCCAGACCCGCAGTTCGATGATGTCTACGTGGTGCGGCACCGGGCCACGGGCGAGCCCATGCCCAATACGCGGGTGCAGCTCACCCGCGGTGATGGTGGCCGCAGCGAGCTGGTCACCGATGCACAGGGGCGCCTGCCACGGCAGAGCGGGCAGGGTATCGATGAGGTGCTCATCAAGATTCTGGGGAAGGTCTAGCGCATGGAAGAGAAACAGGATGTTGTGCTGCCCAGCGGAGACTGGGACGAGGATGGGCGGCCGGTCGCACGTGCGCGGCTTACCCAGGTCAAGGACAAACGCGACAAGGTGGTCGAGGCCGATACCGATGCGGTGATTCCGGTGATCTTCCTGCCCGGCATCATGGGCACCAACCTGAAGTCGAAGGTCACCGGTGATCCGGTATGGCGGCCACCGAACACGGACGGTGTCGGCGCGGTACTGGGGGCGATCGGGCAGATGTTCGTGTTCCTGTTCCGTGGCGCTGCCACGCGGCAACGCTTGTTGAATCCGTTGACATCGGAAGTGGATGACCGCGGTCCACTTGATGCGGAGAAGACCATTCCCGAGACGCTGGCGCGCGAACGTGGTTGGGGCCAGTTGATGCGCTCTGCCTACAACCCGGTGATGGCGGAGATGCAGCGCAAGCTCAATGACCTGATGTCGGCGGGCAAGCTGCAGCCGTGGTGGGCCGAAGATGGCGCACGCGCGCCGGCCGAGTATGGCGAGGTGGTTGGCGGCAATGCCGCGCTTACCCTGGAGCAGGCCAAGCACGCCGCGCACTACCGCTTCGAAGTTTGGTCCGGTGGTTACAACTGGCTGCAGAGCAATCGTCTGTCGGCGCAGGACATCGTCGCGCGCATCGACAGCGTGATCCTGCCGTATTACGCCACGCGCGGTATCAACGCGCAGAAGGTATTGCTGGTCACCCACTCCATGGGCGGCCTGGTGGCGCGCGCGGTGTCACAGGTGTCGAACTATGGCAAGTTGCTCGGCGTCTCGCATGGGGTGATGCCGGCGACGGGTGCAGCAGCTACGTATCACCATTGCCGCGCAGGCTATACCGGTGTTTCGAGCATCATCCTGGGCCGCGATGCCGGCGAAGTGGTGGCGATTCTCGCCAAATCACCCGGTGGCCTGGAGCTGTTGCCCGCTGCGGATTACAACGAAGGCAAGGCCTGGCTGGAGCTGGGCGACAAGGGCCCGCGGCTGCCGGTTGGCGCGGATCCGTACAACGAGATCTACCTCAACACCAAATGGTATGGGCTGGTTCCCGAAGCCAACACCGGTTTGCTCGATCCGAGCGCACCGGCACCGGCGGCGGCTTCGGCGCGCGAGGAGGAAGATGGCCCGGCGCTGACGCCACGTACCGGCTTCCAGATCAATATCGAAGGTGTGCGGGACTTCCACAAGGACATCGAGCGCAAGTACCACAAGCCGACCTTCGCGCACTACGGTGATGATGCCAAGCAGCTTGCCTGGGGTGACCTGGGCTGGAGCGGTGGCAGCATGACCGGCGTGGATTCGGTGACGCCGGTGTCGGACAACCACAACGGCAAGATCAAACTGCAGGATGCGGTTGGTGTGATCAAACTTGAGATTGCCGATCCCACCGATCCCGGTGATGGCACAGTCCCGGCGTGTTCAGGTGCAGCCCCCAAAGCTGAGGTCATGGGATGTTTCCGCCAAGGCAGTTTCGGCACCGGGCAGTACGCGCTGAAAGGAAAAAAAGGCTATGACCATCAAGGCAGCTACAACGACGAGCGCACCCGCTGGGCAACCCTTTACGCCGCGGTGCGGTTTGCGCAAAGCGCGGACTGGGCGTGAGGCGTTGCATGCGATGACGCGGCGACCGCTGTTGCATGGCTTGCTGGCTGCAGTACTACTGACCTTTGCCTCGGGCGGCGTTGCCGGCGCGGCACCGAAACGACAGGGAAGCGAAATGAAGACTTTGTGCGTTGGCCGATTCCTGCTGGATGTGCCTGCTGCGACCTCGATCCAGCCCGGTTACGTGTATGCACGCAAGAAGGTGGAGACGACTACCGGTGTATCTGCGGAGGCGTTCCGTCAGCGGGTAGCTGCGCGCACCGCTGCGCTGAAGGCCGCGCGGCATCGCGCGGGTGAGTCCATGTCGGTCAGCGAAACGCGTATTGACGATGATGCGGTGCTGGTGACGTCCTGGCTCAGCGAGAGCAGCCGCGCCGGTCATCGCCAGGAGCTTTACGTGCTGGACCCAACGCACAACGTGCAATACCTGGTCAGTGGCGAGACCGAGGCCGCGAAGTTACCGGCCGCGATCGAAAACTATCGCGCCTTGCGACCGAGGATCAGCTATCGCGATCCCAATACCATTCCGACCACCGCGGGATTCTGCGTCGACTCGGGTTTCATTGCGGGCAATCGTATCAACAGCGAGGAGATGACCATCGGCCTGCGTCCGCGTGCGCATCCGGGCGCGCGCATGACCTTGATGTCGTATGTCACCGGAAACCCGGACAAGCCCTTGCTGCAGCGAGCCTCCGACCTGCCGCCGGAGTACGCAGCCGCCGCAGCGCGGATGCGCAATCTGCGCCGTGGTGAACGCAACGTAGGGCCGATCCAGGGGCAGGAGATTCTTGCCCATGCAGAAGCTGACGGGGGCAAGATGTATGCCTTCCTGTGGGAATCGCAGGGGCGCGCGGAGTCCTTGCAGTTCCCGTTCCTGTCGCTGCAGCTGCTGACCGAAGAGAAGGCCGATGCACCGGCATTCCGCGATGATGCCCAGGCGCTGGGACTGTGGGATCAAGTACTGGGCAGCCTGCGCCTGCGCCCGGGGGCAATCTAAGCTGGTTGCTTTGTGGGAGCGGCGTAAGCCGCGAAGCTGATGGTGCTGGAGCTTGCAGGTAATTGTGCCATCTGCAGATGTACCAGTTTCGCGGCTTACGCCACTCCCACAACAGCAGTCTTGGTTTTTTCTCGGCAGTTCAAGCTGCGTTAGCGGCCACGCACAATCTGTTTTTTTGTAGGAGCGGCGTCAGCCGCGAAGCTGATGGTGTTGAAATTCCAGATATTTGTGCAATCTGACGAAGCACTGGCTTCGCGGCTTACGCCGCTCCTACAACAGCCCCGGTAAGCGTGCTCCAGCGCCCAGCATCCTGGCGAACCTTCAAAGCTCCTGCCCAAACATGATCCTGTGGCCGTCGATCGTGCGCACTCCGAACTCACGCATGCCCCACGGCTTGTCAGTGAGCTGCTGGGTGAATTCCGCGCCCGCCGCTTGGTACTCATCAAACAGACTGCTGGCGTCTGCCACGGTTATGTAGCCATACCAGGAATGGTCGCCAAGCGCATGCGGCGGCGTTGCGTCGATGCATTCGCCCAGCATTATCCGGAAGCTGCCGCGTGACATGAAGCTCCAGCCGGGCGCGGTGAAATCCATCTGCAGGCCGAGCACGGAAGCGTAGTAGTCGGTGGACTTGGCCAGATCCTGTACGGCGAGGGTAAAGCGCACATCGGTGAAGTCGCTCATCTCATCTCCTGCGGCGTGATATCAGCCATCGCGCGTTGACTCCAGTTACAGCTGTTGGACATCGGCTTTGGTGTCCGAATCTGGCGGGCAATGCCGCCGTCATGGATGCAGCATGCAGCTCCCTTGTCGATTGGAGCTTACATGAAGCAGCTACATGGAAAGGTTGCGATCATCACCGGTGCCAGTTCCGGTATTGGCCGTGCTGCAGCAGTGTTGTTCGCCGCAGAAGGCGCGGCCCTTGTGCTGGGAGCGCGTCGCGCTGCCGAGTTGGATTGGCTTGTCGCGGAGATTGCCGGAAGTGGCGGCACTGCGGTGTGTCTGCCGGGCGATGTCTGCGAAGAGGCCTATGCAAGGGCCTTGGTCGATTTGGCGTTGGACCGGTTCGGTCGACTGGACGTGGCCTTCAACAATGCCGGCACGATGGGGCCATTGGGGCCGACACCCGGGCTGGCATTGGTCGATTGGCAGCGCACGTTGGATACCAACCTCACCGCGATGTTCCTGGCCGCCAAGCATCAGGTCCCGGCGATGCTGCGCGGTGGCAGTGGCAGCCTGATATTCACTTCAACCTTTGTCGGGCATACGGTGGGTTTCGCCGGTGCTGCGGCCTATGCAGCCAGCAAGTCCGGCATCATCGGGCTGACTCAGGCATTGGCATCGGAGTTCGGACCGCAGGGGCTGCGGGTGAATGCCTTGTTGCCCGGTGGCACCGATACACCGATGGCGCATGAAATGAATGGCTCAGCGGAAGCGATGGCGCAGGTGGCGCAGTTGCATGCACTGAAGCGAATTGCCGATCCAAGTGAGTTGGCGGCGGCGGCGATGTTCCTGGCCTCGGACCAGTCTTCATTCATGACCGGCGCGGCAATGCTGGTGGATGGTGGGGTGTCCATTCATCGCGGTTGATGCCGGGGGCGCATGCGAAACGGGCGCCGGGCGGCGCCTGTTCGCTTTGCTTGGCCGGAGTGCATGTAGCTGCTGAAACTCCCGCACTCCCAGAACAGGAGTCGGTGAGCAAGCTGCCTGTCTTGCCGATCAATGGATCGGGATATGCAGTTCCATCTGCGCTGCCGGATCGAACGGATCGTCAAAGCGCGCGTCGTAACGTTCCAGGTCAACGCCGTCTTCTGCCTGTAGCCCGTGATCGGCCAGCAGGTGGTCGTAGATTGCCTGGAATGTTGCGCTGATCTGCTGCGCAGTGCCAGTGTGGGTATAAACGGCATAGCGTTGCGCGGGAACCTGGACGCGGACCATGCCTTCCGGAATGACCGCTTCCTCGCTCACCTCGAAGCCCGTGATGTAGCGCAGCGTGCCGTCGGCCTGCGGTATGCAGACGCCGTAGCTGACGACGGGATCGATCTTGCCGGTGACTTCATTCTCGCGCGGGATGAAGCGCTGCCAGAGTTCGGCATAGCCATCTTCGCCTGCGCGGAAGATGGCTTCCATGCCGATGACGTTGAAGGCCGGGCGCTCGATGAGGGTGGGTTGCATGTTGGGAGTTCTTGTCCGGGAGGTGCTGGCATGTTGCTGCCGCGTGGGGAACTTGGTGCGCGCCTGTCAGCTTCCGCTCAGCGCCCGCTGGTAAGCGACCAGTGCGTTGGCATGACCGTGGCCGATATCGTGTTGTTCTTTCAGGAAGGCCACCTGTTCCATGTGCTTCTTGTCCTTGACCGTCTCCAGCTGCTGCAGCCAGTGCTTTATCGGTTTGCCGTAAGTCTTCTCGATGGACGGGAAATACGATGCCGGACCTTGGGCTTTTTCGTTGCTGGCCATCTGCGTTTCCAGGAAGGAGGGAGGCTGGGCAATGATGCGGCAAAGGTCGCTTGTTGGCGACTCAGCTGGTGCCTGCCTGCAGGATCTCCGTGATGCGCGCCTTGGCGGTGTGAATGAAAGCGGCCAGTGGAGCGGCGGGCCAGAGGGGAGGGCTGTCGGTCGGCGCGAGATACTCCTGCCGTGCCTGCCTGATAACGGCGTGATGCTGCTCCGGCAGATGCTGCAGCAGCCACTCCGCGGCGACATCCTTCGGCGCGATGCTTCCGGTCTGTGCGCTGTACCAGATGCGTGCCAATGTGAGCACGATGTTTGCTTCCTCGCCGTGCCAGTCGTCTGCGGTGTTCCACAGCGTCAGGGTATCAGCCAGTGCCCGCTGGAAGTCGCGCTCGGGCACGGAGGGAAGTAGTTCCGTGAGGGCTGGGCCGTACAGGGCGATGCTGTGCTGACGGGCTTTGGTCAGGAGGATTGCCAGGTCGGGGTCCGGCGTGGGCGATTCCAAGACGTCGGCGAGGATGTCCTGTCGCAGCCATTCGCCGAACTGCAGCTCGCGCCGTGCTGGATGGCGCCAGGGCTTCACTTCGGCTTGCGTGATTACCGTCGCTTCCAGTGCACGCAGTGTTGGATGTTGGCCGGGCGGCGCGGAGATGGCCAGCAGCTCGCGCTGCAGTTGTCGCAAGGTGGCAGTGTCGGGATGCTGGGCCACGATCACCAGTAGATCGATATCGCTGAGTGGCTTCAAACCACCGTCGAGTGCGGACCCGTACAGATAAATGGCGATCAGGTTGGCTGCCAGCTGCTGCCGGATCACGTCGCAGGCGAGGGCGAGTTGTGCGGTGATGGCGTTGGGGACAGGTGCAGTCATGGCGGCGGCAGGCAATCGTGTTGAGACGATTGTGCCGCAAACAGAACGGACGCCTTGCGGCGCCCGTTCTTTGCAAAGCTTGCCTTCATCCCAGCCGTTCTCGCATGCGGGAAGCGGCTGTAGTGCCGAGCCATGCTCGGCAGGGGGCTTTACCAGCTAGAGCTGCCCTCACCCCAACCCCTCTCCCGCAGAAGCGGGAGAGGGGCTAAAGCAAAGCGGGGCAAAGCAAATCAGTAGCGGTAGTGGTCCGGCTTGAACGGGCCGTCGACCGGCACGCCGATGTAGTCGGCCTGTTCCTGGCTCAGGGTGGTCAGCTTGACGCCGATCTTCTCCAGGTGCAGACGGGCAACTTCTTCGTCCAGCTTCTTCGGCAGCAGGTACACCTTGTTCTCGTAGCTGTCCTTGTTCGCCCACAAGTCGATCTGTGCGAGCGTCTGGTTGGCGAACGAGTTGGACATCACGAAGCTCGGGTGGCCGGTGGCGCAGCCGAGGTTGACCAGGCGGCCTTCGGCCAGCAGGAAGATCGCGTTACCGTTCGGGAAGATGTACTTGTCCACCTGCGGCTTGATGTTGACGTGCTGCACGCCCTTGTAGCCCACCAGTGCATCAACCTGGATTTCATTGTCGAAGTGACCAATGTTGCAGACGATGGCCTGGTCCTTCATCGCGCTCAGGTGCTCGATGCGGATGATGTCCTTGTTGCCGGTGGTGGTGACGTACAGGTCGGCACGGCCCAGGGTGGATTCGATGGTATTGACCTCGAAGCCTTCCATTGCGGCCTGCAGGGCGCAGATCGGGTCGATCTCGGTGACCACCACGCGCGCGCCGTAGGCACGCAGCGAAGCAGCGCAACCCTTGCCGACGTCGCCGTAGCCGCAGACCACGGCAACCTTGCCGGCTAGCATCACGTCCATCGCGCGCTTCAGGCCATCGGCCAGCGACTCGCGGCAGCCGTACAGGTTGTCGAACTTGCTCTTGGTGACCGAGTCGTTGACGTTGATCGCCGGGATCAGCAGGGTGCCGGCCTGGGCCAGCTGGTACAGGCGGTGCACGCCGGTGGTGGTCTCTTCGGAGACGCCCTTCCAATCCTTGACCACGCGGGCCCAGTAACCCGGGCGCTCGGTTGCAACGCGCTTGAGCAGGTTCTTGATGACCTGTTCTTCGTGCGAGGAAGCCGGCTCGTTGACCCAGTTGCTGCCGTTCTCGAGCTCATAGCCCTTGTGGATCAGCAGGGTGACGTCGCCGCCGTCATCGACCACCAGCTCCGGACCGGTCAGGGTGCCGTCGGCCAGGGTGAAGGTCAGCGCGTCCAGGGTGCAGTCCCAGTATTCTTCCAGCGACTCGCCCTTCCATGCGAATACCGGCGTGCCGGTGGCGGCAATCGCGGCGGCAGCGTGGTCCTGGGTCGAGAAGATGTTGCACGAGGCCCAACGCACTTCGGCGCCGATGTCCTTCAGGGTTTCGATCAGCACCGCGGTCTGGATGGTCATGTGCAGCGAGCCGGTCACGCGCACGCCCTTCAGCGGCAGCTCGGCCTGGTACTTGCGACGGATCGACATCAGGCCCGGCATTTCGTGCTCGGCGATGTCCAGTTCCTTGCGGCCCCAATCGGACAGCGAGATATCGCGGATCTTGTAATCACCTTCCTGCGAGAAGGTAGTGGCAACAGCGTTCATTTAGAGCTCCGGTGTGGTGCGAGCAGGCTCGCGTTCGCCGGGCGCCGTTGTTGCGTGAAAGCCGTCCGAGCCTGGCCGTTTGGGAAGTCCGTGCAAGAACACGGGCTGTAGTGGACGGGTCCACCCAACGGTCGCAGCGCCCCTCGGAACGGGCCGCTCAGTATATCGCGGCGACGTGCCCGCGCCGCGGGCCCAACCAAAGGCAGGGGCCATGAGCGCAAGGGATTGTTAAGTTGGGAGATTGTTTCCGTCCAATAGGAATGCGCCATGAACCTGTCTCCCCACCGCCGTCGCCGCGCTTCGGCCGCCCTGGTGCTGTGCGCCGGCCTGCTGCTGGCGGTACCGCCGGTCATGGCACTGAGCCCGCCTGCACCGCAGAAGGGCGCCCAGCAGGGCGAGGGCTACCGGCTGCCGTCGGCCGCGCTGCAGGCTGTGGTGGACGCCCCGCGCGCGCCCAGCCTGTACCTGTCGCCCAAGCGCGATCTGACTGCGCTGCTGCAGACCCCGGCGCTGCCGTCGATTGCCCAGGTTGCGGCTCCGGAGCTGAAACTGGCTGGCCTGCGGATCAATCCCAAGACCGTGTCCGACAGCCGCTTCTCGTTCGGCAGCAAGTTGTGGCTGGCCTCCACCAGCGACGGCAAGGAGCGCCAGATCACCGGTTTGCCGCAGCCGCTGTCGGTGGCCTCGCTGGCATGGTCGCCGGACCAGAAATACCTGGCCTTCAACCAGCTGAATCCGGCCACCGGCAGCAACGAGCTGTGGTTGGTAGATGTGGAGACCGCCAGTGCGCGGCGTGTGGCCGAGCGCCTGAACAGCATCGTCGGCAACGGCTATGCATGGCTGCCGGGCAGCGATGCGCTGCTGGTCATGCAGCGTCCCGCCGGGCAGGGTGAGCCGCCGCACGGCGACGGTGTCCCGACCGGGCCGGCCGTGCAGCAGACCGAGGCCGGGCAGGGCGTGCGCACCGTGCGTACCTACCAGGATCTACTGAAGAACGAAGACGATGCCCGTCTGTTCGAGTACTACATGCAGGCACAGCCGGTACGGGTGTCGATCAGCGGTGACAGCAAGCCGGTTGGCGCGGGGGGTATCTATCTGGGCCTGTCGGCCTCGCCGGACGGCAAGTACCTGTTGAGCCAGCGCGTGCAGCGGCCGTTCTCCTATGCGGTGCCGGTCAGCCGCTTCCCGCGCCATATCGAAGTGCTGGATGCGCAGGGCAAGCTGGTGCACACGGTGGCGCGCCTGCCGCTGGTGGATGGCTTGCCGACCGGCAACGATGCAGTGCCGACCGGCGTGCGTTCGATCAGCTGGCGTGCCGATGCACCGGCCGCGCTGGTGTGGGCTGAAGCACAGGATGGCGGTGATCCGTCGCGCGAGGCCAAGGTGCGTGATGCGGTGATGATGCAGGCGGCACCCTTCGAGAAGCCGCCGGTGACGCTGGCACAGCTGGGCTCGCGTTATGCCGGCGCAACCTGGGCCAATGGCGAGCTGGCGCTGCTGGATGAGTACTGGTGGAAGAGCCGGCAGGTGAAGCAGTGGAAGATTGCTCCGGATCACCTGGATCAGGCCGCAACGCTGCTGGTCCAGCGTTCGGAAGACGATCGCTACAGCGATCCGGGCGAGCCCCTGCTGCAGATGGATGACGGCGGCCGTTCGCGCCTGCAGCTGAGCGCTGATGGCAAGGGCTTCTATCGCATTGGTGACGGCGCATCGGCCGAAGGTGATCGCCCGTTCCTGGATCGCGTTGACCTGGACAGTGGCAAGAGCGAGCGCCTGTTCCACTCGCAGGCGCCGTATTACGAAATGCCGCTGGGCATCATCGAAGGCGAAGCAGGTCGCATCCTGACCTATCGCGAATCCAACGACGTGCCGGCCAATCTGTATGCGCGTGGCTTGGCTGCTGATGCCAAGCCGGTCGAGCTGACCCACTTCGCCCATCCGCTGCCCGCTTTGCGTGGAGTGAAGAAGGAGCAGATCCGTTACAAGCGTGCCGACGGTGTTGAACTTACCGCCGACCTGCTGCTGCCGCCGGGCTACGACCCGAAGAAGGATGGCCCGCGCCCGCTGCTGATGTGGGCTTATCCGGCCGAGTTCAAATCTGCCGCCGATGCCAGCCAGGTCAGCGGCTCGAAGTACCGCTTCAACGCCGTCAGCTATTGGGGCCCGCAGGCCTTCCTGGCCAAGGGTTATGTTGTGCTGAACAACCCGACCATGCCGATCGTCGGCGAGGGTGACACCGAGCCGAACGACACCTATGTGCAGCAGCTGGTTGCCAGCGCACAGGCAGCAGTGGATGAAGTGGTGAAGCGTGGCGTCGGTGACCGTGAGCGCATTGCCGTTGGTGGCCACTCCTATGGCGCCTTCATGACCGCCAACCTGCTCGCGCATACACGTCTGTTCAAGGCAGGCATCGCGCGTTCGGGTGCGTACAACCGCACGCTGACGCCGTTTGGCTTCCAGGCCGAGGAGCGCAACTACTGGCAGGCGCAGGACGTGTACCAGAAGATGTCGCCGTTCAACTACGCCGACAAGATCAAGGATCCGATCCTGTTCATTCATGGCGAGGACGACAACAATTCCGGCACCTTCCCGATCCAGAGTGAGCGCATGTTCGCTGCGGTGAAGGGTTTGGGCGGCACCTCGCGGCTGGTGATGCTGCCGAACGAATCGCATGGTTACCGCGCACGCGAATCGATCATGACCATGCTGGCCGAAAGCGAAGACTGGCTGGACCGTTGGTTGGGTGCCGAAGCGAGCAAGAAGCGCTGATGTGCTGTGGCTTCCCCTGCGCCTTCGGTGCAGGGGAAGCAATGCCACTGTAGTGCCGAGCCATGCTTGGCAGGGGCTTTACAGGCCAAAGCAAAGAGCCGCCCTCACCCCAACCCCTCTCCCGCAAGCGTGCGAGGGGCTTTGAGCAAGAACGAAGCAATGTAGTGGGCCGGCACACGACCGACGACGCCAACACGCCAAACCCCACCAACAACCCAGCCGCGGAGAGCACAA